>JADFOM010000225.1 GCA_022562835.1 Acidobacteriota bacterium
CTGGCGGTTACGCGCTCCAAGGTGCAGGTGACGTTCTCGTCAGCCGGGTCTCGGGCAGCGTCTCGAACATCGTTGGCCTTCCGCTGCGGCCGACTTCACGTCTCGTTGGTGCAGCTCTGCGCGACATTGGCGAATCTTGCACTCTTCCGGTCTTGCATGATGACTGAATACAAACCTCTCTCGATCGGACCTCACCAGGTCTGGCCTCCCGTGGTGCTCGCTCCGATGGCGGGTGTTACCAACGCACCCTTCCGAGTTCTGTGCCGACGGCAGGGTGCCGGGCTCTATGTCAATCAGATGTTGACCGCTCGGGCGGTGGTAGAGCGTCATGCCCGCACACTGGAACTCGCAGAGTTCGCACCGGAGGAAGAACCGCGCAGCCTTCAGCTCTACGGCACTGACGCGACCTATGTGACAGAGGCCGTACGCATGCTGGTCGGCGATGGCAAGGTTGATCACATCGACATGAACTTCGGCTGTCCGATGAAGAAGGTAACGCGTCATGGCGGCGGTGCTGCTCTGCCAGTTCGACATCGCCTGTTGGCCGACATCGTCAGCGGAGCTGTGAGGGCCGCTGGCGATGTTCCCATCACGATCAAGTTCCGTATGGGTGTCGACGATGAGCACCTAACCTTCCTCGAGACGGGGCGCATCGCAGTCGAGTCGGGAGTGTCCGCTGTTGCGCTTCATGCTCGTACGGCCGAGCAGCTGTATTCGGGCACGGCGCGTTGGGACGCGATCGGCGAACTCAAGGCTGCGGTCAGCGAGATTCCGGTCCTAGGCAACGGTGATATATGGGAGCCCGCCGACGCTCTGGCAATGATGGACCACACGGGATGTGACGGAGTGGTCATCGGGCGCGGGTGCCTTGGCCGTCCCTGGCTCTTTGCACAATTGGCGGCTGTATTTGAGGGCTCTGACATGCAGGGACCGCCGACGCTGGGCGAGATCTGCGACACGATGATCGAGCACGCCACGTTATTGGTCGAATGGTTCGGCGAGCATCGCGGAATCCGCGACTTTCGCAAACACTCGGGCTGGTACTTGCAGGGATTCCCGATCGGCGGCGAGAAACGTCGCGCCCTCAACCAGTTGCGTTCGCTCGACGAGCTCGTCGCGACGTTAGCTTTGATGCCTCGCGACATCGCCTTCCCGCGGGAGGCGTTGCGCATGCGGCGAGGCCACACCGCTGGGCCCAGACCCGTCACGCTGCCCGTTGGGCATTATTCAGCCGCGGATGCGTTGACACTACTCGCAGCGGCAGCCGAGACTCTAATCTCGGGCGGTTGACGCCCTCTCCTGAGTGCGGTTGCTGGTGCTACAACACACATGATGTGGTCAGCTCCAGCCAATGGAAAGAGCCTTCTCAGCCGATGGGTGGTGGCGCGGCTCGACCCGGATCCCAACCTTGCTGGCTGAGCTCAACGAGCAACGGGTAAGGGTCGATCCAGCCGTAGTCGTCACCGTTTGGTGAATACTGGAAATGAAGGTGTGGTGTCCCTGAAGCGTTGCCCGTGTCACCGTTGGCGCCAATCACATCACCAACCGCGACCCGCTCGCCCTCTGCTTGGGGGCCGAAGGAGTCAAGATGTGCGTAATAGTACAGAGCGCCTGAATCGCCACGGAAGTAGATCGCGAGCCCTCCGAGATGGTGGCTCGAATGCCGTTCGATCACACCATCCTCGATTGCGATAATGGCAGTGCCGCGCGGACTGAGGATGTCGTTGCCCTTGTGGCTACGACCGCCGGAACGAACAAACCCCCACGAGTCCTCAAACTCATAGCCCGATCGGACGGGGAACGCAGCGATGCCGAGACCGAACTCGTCGCCACGGTTGCGCGATTCGATCTTGGCGGTCACGTCGTCAAGCGCGCGATCGATCGCACTGAGCTGGAGGAACAACGGTGCCGCGTAGACAGGCACCTTGAGCCTTGCTTTCCTTTGCGAGTTGGCCGGACGCTCTTTCGCTGAATTGCCTAGGACTCTGGGCTGAGCCGACGCGGCGGGAGTGGTCGGGCTTTTTGCTAGGACCTGCGCCAACAGCTTCTTGATGCGTGAGTCACCTGCTCCGATTGCGCTGATTGCGGACGAGACCCTGTCGCGCTGTGTCTTCAACGCCGCCTGTTCAAACAGGCGGCGTTGCAACGGCATGGTCTTGGCCGCCTTTTCTTCTTGGCGAGCACTAGAAGCCTGCGGTTGATCGGCTGCGGCTGCGGGCTGCGCCATCGATGGTGCGGCGAGCACGGTGAGTGCAACGACGCAAGCCAAACTGGCCGCCAACGTCCGCAGGCCGACACGAAACATGTGAGGAGACATTCAGGTGTGCACCGGATAGGGATCGGGGAACCGGGGACTTGATGACCGATGCGACTCCTCAGCATCGGCAACTTTGACGACGATCTGAAGAAGTTCGTAACCATATCGACATATTGAGGTTATCCCAACTCACTTTTCACACAGCGAGTGGCTGTTAATCAAAGTTCGCCCACAGAGAGTGTGCACCTGGATCGGTTTCGCCTCAGCGGACAGCGCTCGACCAGGGACGCCGACTCTCAAATGACGTTCGAAGATTTCAGCTGGTCCATCACAGGTCCGCAGAACAGCTCGAACTGATCATGAGCGACATCGATCGGCATCCCGCCACACAGCGGGTGAACAACCAAGGCCTGACGATGCGAGGCGGCGGCCACCGCCTGGTCCACGGTCACGAACTCATAGACACCCTCGTCGCGCAACGCCTCGACCGAATGGGCATGTGAGCGAGCTGCCGATGTCACTCCTGGCATCTGGAATTGGTCGTAGGTTGTCGCCTCGTGCAACAGATGGGTCCCCCACAGCGCCCACGCACGATCCGGATCATCGACGACGAACGTATGAATCGCTCTGTCGGGCGGCATGATCGAGATCGGATCATGTCCAAGGCGCTCGCATTCGGACACATAGAGCGCCTCGACATCTGGGCGATTCGCCGACGCATACAGCGGAAGACCAAAGCGGGCAGCACGTCGGGCTGCTGGTGGACCAAAACCACCGACCATTAGAACCGGGTGTGGCTTGGTCATCGGTTGTGGCGTCACCACGATCGTTTCG
This sequence comes from Acidobacteriota bacterium, assembly GCA_022562835.1. Taxonomy (GTDB): domain Bacteria; phylum Actinomycetota; class Acidimicrobiia; order Acidimicrobiales; family SHLQ01; genus JADFOM01. Next base: position 3,092 of record JADFOM010000225.1, read on the forward strand.
CCTCGATAGTCGAAAGGCTCACCGCTCCAAGCCAACAACAGCGTCTCGATGATGTGGTCGAGAGACTTTCCGCGCGCGGACCAGTCTCGATCGAGCGCGTGATACTCGATCTCGCGAACACCCAGTGCCACTACGGTGCTGACCCGTCCCTCCGACGCGAGATCGAGTACTGCAAGGTCTTCAGCCAGCTTCACCGGGTCGTATAGGGGGGCCAGCAACGCTCCGAAGTTGATACCGATACGTCCGGTCGCGCCGACGAGCATGCCGGCCATAACCAGCGGCGACGGGCTCCACCCGTTCGCCGCCACGTGATGCTCCTCCAAGTTGATCAGCGAAAGCCCGGCTTGATCCGCCCTGGCCGCCATCTCGACGAACGCGCGGTAGCGGGCCGACATCTCGGGCGGGCTGGCGTCGGGTGCAGCACAATTGAACCGAGCAACGGTGAGCGTCATGGCGCCAGATTCGTTCACCGTCGAGCGCCGACGCAAGCCAGAAGGGATTATCGGTCGGTGATCAGCTGAAGACGATGAAGAGATTCCAAGAAATCACTGCGAGGTACCAGCCAATCGCCGATGCCAGCACGGTTTCCATCAACCTCCAGCGCGGGCGAATCGTGCATAGCGCGGCGGCCACGAAACCGAGTGTGGTCAGCTTGACCGAAGTGGCAACCCAGAAATTCTCCATCGCCACGCGCATGAACGGATTCGCCTCCGCCAAAACACCCCGCTCGATGCCCAGCATGGTGACGTACACATCGAAGAGGTTGACCACGACGAGCACGGTGAACAGCACGAAACGTCGCGATACGAACAGTGGATCACTAATGGCCGACGGGGAACCCGCAAATAGCAGTTGGTGCTCCTGGCTTGAATTCGTCATCAAATCCAGTCTGGCATAGCGACCTGACCGCCAATATGGGCCATGTGACTCGTTGGCGTTGCACCCAATACACATGCGGGGCCTTAGCGCCCTCGCAAGGCGCTCGACTAGCGATACACCGTCATCTGGCTTCGACCGGGAAGCTGCTGATCGAATCCCCCAGCGCTGAGCGACTCAGCGCTCGTCGCGAATGGCGTAGGCCGCGTCGAGCGCCATCGCCGCGTCGATGAGACCTAGATGTGAGTACGCCTGGGGATGGTTTCCCAACATGACCTCGGTGGCGGGATCGAATTGCTCGGACAACAAACCGGTCGGACCAGCGAGGGCGACGTAGTCCCGCAACATCACACGTGCCTCATCGAGCTGGCCGGTCAGCACATATGCCTGTATGAGCCACGCCGAACAGATCAAGAATCCGCCCTCGGCGCCTGGAAGCCCATCATCGAGGTGATACCGATAGACGATCGGTCCATCACGCAGTTCACGTTCGATCGCCTTGATGGTCGCCACGAAACGAGCGTCGTCAGGTTGTAACAGACCGGACAAACCGATCCACAGAACGGCGGCATCGAGCTCATCGTCGCCGTACGCGATCGTGAACGCGTCGACGCGACTATTCCAACCGTTGGTCGTGACGTCGTCGGCGATCTTGTCCGCCAATTCGGTCCAGTGTTCCGGCTGGTCCCGCCCGGTCCGAGCAGCAACTCGGATCGCACGATCTACGGCCTGCCAACACATCACCTTCGAGTGCACGTGGTGCCGCCGAGGGCGACA
>JADFOM010000226.1 GCA_022562835.1 Acidobacteriota bacterium
GCGGCCTCATGTACGTACCGCCTTACCGCTAAGGCATAGACATTGATGTGAGGGTGGCTTCGGCCACCCTCACTACCTTCATCTCTCGGGAATGACGACGGAGACTCAAGAACCGCAACGTAGGGAAGTGGCGCGTCCGCCCTTCTATCGCGATGTACGTGTAATCCGCGTCGTAGGCCAGATCCTCGCGGTGCTGGCCGTTGTCGGGATTGGCTTCTGGCTGGTCAGAAACCTGGTCAGCAACATGAATCGCCTGGGGATCTCGACCTCATTCGATTTCCTCTTCGGACCAATCAACACCGCGATTCCCTTCTGCGATAACTGCTGGGTGATCCCCTACCAATCTCGGTTCGATCCGAGGTCGCCGGTATGGCAGATGGTGCTTGTTGGGGTCAAGAACACCTTCCTCGCCGCCTTCTTCGGGATCATTCTCGCCTCGGTGATGGGTCTTGTGGTCGGCATATCCCGTCTCTCGGAGAACTGGCTGGTGGCCCGTCTCGCCACCTTTTACGTCGAGTTTTTCAGGAACATCCCGCCTCTGGTCATCATCATCTTCTTCGGCGCGGCGGTGTTCACTGCTGGCCCGTTCCCGATCTTCTCGGAGAGCTGGGAGATCAATTTCCCCGCCACCGACAACAACCTCTTGATCATCAACAATGATAAGTGGGGAATCCCTGGGTTCACCCAAATCGATGACCTGCTGCTCTTCTACATAATCCTCGGGATTGGGTTCGTCGTCGGTATTCTTGCCTGGCGTTGGCGCACCAGAGTGTTTGAGCGGACCGGCCAACCCCACCACCGCGTGTTGTGGTTCATCGGGATCATCGTCGGGTTCGCGATCGTCGCTTTCTTCGCGTTGGGCCAGCCGTTCCACATGTCATGGCCGGTGATCTCGGAGAACCGGAGACGCATCGACGGCGGCTTTATCGTCAACTGGGGGTTCATGTCGGTCACGGTCGCCCTTGGCCTCTACACGGCGAGCCACATTGGCGAGATCATCCGTGGGTCGATCCTTGCCGTCCCCTACGGGCAGTCCGAAGCCGCCAACGCCGTCTTGACCAGTGGCGAGTTGCCGATAGCCATGGCGATGGTCTTGGCCGAGGCGTCATTTGCTGCACCTCCGACGGTGACCGATACGAACTTGGTGGCACCCTCGCCATCACGCACGATCTGTTGCGCAAGGTTCAACATGACGCTGTCGAGTGCCTCTTGAAGGGCGGCGATGTCTGCAGAACCCTCGACCGGCGACCGTGACGAAAGACCTGTTGCAAACAGGACCACGCTGTCGCTGGTCGAAGTGTCCGAGTCGACGGTGATGGCATTGAAACTGCCCTCGACAGCGAGGCGAAGCATGTCTTGGAGCAGCGATCTATCGACAGCGAGATCGGTGAATACAAAAGCGAGCATCGTCGCCATGTCGGGTGCGATCATGCCGCTGCCCTTCGCAATCCCCGCAACCACTCCTCCGCCGGCTACCTCGACGGCGGCACCCTTGGCGAAAGTGTCGGTCGTGCGAATCGCGTCGGCCGCTCGTTCCCACGCCGCGCCGGCGGCGGGCTCTAGTCCTGCGACGAGCGCAGGTAGCGCGTCGGTTAACGCCTCGGTCGGTAGCGTCTCGCCGATCACACCAGTCGATGCCAACAGCACCTCATGCGCGTCGAGTTCGAGCTGCGAAGCAATCGATTCGGCGGTTGCCTTGGCCGCGGTAGCACCAGCCGAACCGGTGAATGCGTTCGCATTACCGGCATTACAGACCAGCGCTATTGGTGTGGCTGTCCTCAGGGCATCCTTGCACCAGTCGACCGGCGCAGAAGGACACAGCGACTGTGTGAACACTCCGGCCACGCTCGAACCGGGATCGACCACGGCCAGCATGAGATCGGCGCGTCTTTGGTAACGCAGACCCGCGGCGAGGCTCGAAAGCTGCACTCCAGCGACCTCGGGCATCGTCGGAAACGACGTGGGCGCAAGCGGGGAACGGCTCATGGGTACACCCCGACGGTTGGTAGGCCGGTTCCTTCAGGCAGGCCAGCTGCCAAGTTCGCGCACTGGATCGCCATACCCGCGGCACCCTTGACCAGGTTGTCGAGAGCGGCGATGGCCAGCACGGTGCCGGTGCGCTCATCTACCCTGGCTGTGATGTGCACGGTATTGGCGCCGAGTGTGGCCTTTGTCGACGGACTCCGGTCGCTCACAACAACGAAGGGTTCTCCGTCGTAGGCGTCGTTCAGAACGGCCATGGCCGATTCGGTGGTCGCGCCCGCAGCGGAGCGCCCCGTGCATGTCGCAAGGATCCCCCGGCTGAGTGGCGCCAGGTGTGGGGTGAAAGTCACCGTGCAGTCTTTGCCACTGTGTTCGCTTAGCGCCTGCTCGATCTCGGGCGTGTGTCGGTGAGTGAGAATGCCGTAGGCGGTGACGTCCTCGTCGACCGTGCAAAACGTGGTGTGTTCTTTTGGTGGACGACCGGCACCGCTTACACCTGCAATCACGTTGACGACGAGCCCCGCGGGTTCTATCAGGCCTGCTGCAACCAGCGGCGCCAACGCGAATACCGACGCGGCGACGTTGCATCCGGTGGCGGCGATCAGTTCTGCGTTGACGAGATCGTCACGGAACAGCTCCGGCAGCCCGTAGGCGAACTCAGCGAGCAGTTCTGGGTGTTGGTGGGTCGTGTCATACCACTGCGGGTACAGCTCTGCGTCGTGAAGCCGAAAATCTGATCCCAGATCGACGATATGTCCGACGCTGCCACGTATGTCGGCCACAACAGCTTCGGACTTGCCGTGCGGCAGGGCACAGAACACGAGATCAAGACCGTCGACTACTGACGACTCGTAGCGGTCATAGACGTCCTCACCGTACGCTCCGGCAAGGCTTGGATAGAGCCCCGCGATAGCGTTCCCGGCCTGCGAATCGGCTGTCGCTAGGACCAGTTCGAAGCCGTCGTGGCCGACGAGCAAACGCATCAGTTCGGCCCCGGTGAATCCGGACGCACCGATAATGCCAACTCGCATGGGTGTAGCCATTGCGTCACCATACACACTTACGCATAGTAATGCACCCATGGGGTCAAGTCTCACTAACTACTAACTCATATCAACTGGGTCAGACCCCCATTTGCAATACTGGAGCATGCCCGATTCGCTCATCAACGCCTGGCGCTCGCATGCCGACAACTGGATCACCTGGGCCCGTGCGCCAGGACATGACTCATATTGGCGGTTTCACCGCGAACAGTTTCTCGACCTTGTACCCACCTCGGGCCGGTGCACCCTCGACATTGGTTGCGGTGAGGGACGGGTCGGACGCGACCTTTCGGCACGCGGTCACAACGTGATCGGCGTTGACGCGTGCGCGGACCTCGCTCGCGCCTGTACAAGTCACGCCGATGGCTGTCCGGCAGCGGTGGGCGACGCCGCACATCTACCCATACGTGACAGTGGGGCAGACCTCGCAGTCGGGTTCCTCGTGTTCCAGGACCTTGATGACCTCGACGGCGCCATCGGTGAATCAGCACGTGTGTTATGTCGGGGAGGGCGTCTTCATCTCGCAATCGTGCACCCGATCAACTCGGCTGGCAGGTTCGACCCAGGACGCGACTGGCCGCCGCCTTTCGTGATCGATGGCGGCTATACGAGACCGTTTCGCTACGCCGACGAGATCGAACGCAACGGGCTCAAAATGGTCTTTCACGGTCAACACCGACCGCTGCGCGAATACACCCGCTCGCTCTCTGGCAGTGGCTTCGTAATAGAGACCCTCGAAGAGATCACCGATCCCAGCGACAGGGACAAATGGGCTCGAATCCCGATGTTTCTTCACATCGTCGCGCGGCTCGACACCAACGGGGTCTGACCCAGTTGATATGAGTTAGTAGTTAGTGAGACTTGACCCCGTGACGACGGCCTTGCCCCAAGTCTTGCGGTCGGCGAGATCTTGTAGGGCTTGAGCACCATCATCGAACGTGTACGGCGGATAGATCAGCGGATCGACAGCGCCCGACGGGACAAGGTCGAGGACCGAGTGCATCTGCTGATCTACTGAGTCTGGATTGCGAGCAAGCGAGGCTCCCCAGTGGACCCCAACTATCGAGTAGTTCTTCAACAGCGCATGATTGGCTGGAAGATCTGGGATACCTGCGACAAAACCAATGATTAGGAGTCGCCCGTCCCATGCCATACAGCGCCGAATCTGATGTGTCGTGTCACCCCCGACAGGGTCATAGGCAACATCGACTCCCCCGCCGGACATTTCACGGACCACGTCGACGAACTGGGGCGTCTCGTGATGGTCGATTACATGGTCAGCGCCGGCCTTTTTTGCCATCGCGCATTTCTCAGCACCACCGGCGACGGCGATGACCTCGGCGCCCGCCGCCTTGCCGAGCTGAATAGCCGACGAACCAGTGCCACCGGCAGCACCTAGCACCAACAACTTTTCGCCGACAGCGAGCTGGGCGCGTTCGTGCAGGGCAAACCATGTCGTTCCGTAGTTAACCGGAATCGCTGCGGCCTTCTCGAAGGACAACTCGTCGGGAATCTTCCAGGTCGAACTCGGCGCAACATTGACTAATTCGTTGAGGCCCGGACCGCCGAGCACCATCACCCGATCGCCCATGGATAGATCGGCCTCGACAGCCGACCCGACCTCTATCACGGTTCCTGCGCACTCACCTCCAGGGGTAAACGGCAATCTCGTCTTTACCTGGTACT
>JADFOM010000227.1 GCA_022562835.1 Acidobacteriota bacterium
AGTGACCACTCCTTCATCAGCGGGTGTCGATCCGCCGATGAGATCAAACAGCGTCGTCTTGCCCGCACCGTTTGGTCCGATGAATCCGACGATCTCATGTTCGTGTACGGCGAAGCTCACGTTGTCGACAGCGGTGATTCCGCCGAAGCTCCGCGAGATTGATTGAACTTCAAGTGTTATGACATCGGAGGTTTCCGGTTTGGCGAGAGCCTTGTCAGAAGGCTCGTCGTCGAAGTCTCCGAGGAAAACGGAGCGCAACAGGTCGCGCCGCTCCATCAGTTCGTGGGTAGGTCCGTTGAAGCGCATGCGTCCTCGCTCCATGAAGTAGGCCGTTTCGGCAAGTTCGAGTGCAACGTTGACAGATTGTTCCACCAATACGATGCTCACACCGGTCGCGGCGATCTCACGCACCATCTCGAGAAGACGCTCGACGACGATCGGGGCCAGCCCCAAAGAGAGCTCGTCGATCATCAACAATTGCGGACGCATTAGGTAGGTCATGCCGAGCGCAAGCATCTGCTGTTGCCCGCCGCTGAGGTTTGCCGCCTTGTCGTGGCGTCGAGATTCGAGTTCACCGAACATCTCGAACACACGGTCCTGGGCCTCGGCCAGCGCTGTGTGGTCGTTGTGATGCAGCCATCCCGCAGCGTCGAGGTTCTCCTCGACGGTCAGACTTCCGAACACCCCCTGGCCACCGGGAATCATGACGACGCCGTGACCGGCGATCTCATTGGGCGGTGCGTGGGTGATGTCTCGACCATCGAATATCACAGCGCCTCGACTGGACTGCACAACACCGGAGATGGCGCGCAGAAGTGTCGATTTACCGGCGCCGTTCGTTCCGAGAAGGGCGACGATCTCGCCTTCATCGATCTCGAAGTTGACGTCGTGGAGGACCTTGACATTGCCGTAGGAGACCTGGAGGTCACGACACAACAACAGTTTTCCGCGCCCCCCTCGCCGCTCGGCGAGTGCTTCGGCGCGAGCCCGCGACGATGCCCGCACCTGTTCGATGTCGCCGCCGATCACACTGCTGGCGGTCGAGATAACCAGGCCGCCGATGACAAAAACCGGGACCATGCCGAGCATGCCCAGACGGATACCCCATGTGTCGGAGATCCAGCCGATCAGGGGCAACATGATCAACCCTGGAATTATCCAGAGCGAGGCCATCGAGAACCCCATCGAGCGGGCCCGAGGCGGGATAGCGAGCGAGAGTGACGCCAGAATGCCGGGTCCGACAATTGCGAGACTCATTGATATCAGCACCTGCGCTGCTATCGCGACGCCGAGGTACGGCACCAACGCGAAGATTGCTGCGAGGAAGCCGCAGAAGATGGCGACGACAGCAAGGAACTTGAGGATCAAACCGGGGTCTCGTCTGCCGAGACGCGTCGCGACCACCGCACCTATCGCAAGACCGACAAGTTGTCCGGGCTCGGCGACGGCGGCGACGATGCCTCGACCGCGTTCGTCGAGGCCATAGGCGTCTTCGTAGAGCAGGTTGGCGAGTTGTCCGAAGCCGATAAGTGATGCGGCCAGAAACGGCATCGCGGTGAAGATGCGTCGCAATGACTCGATCTTCCAGCACATCCTCCAAGCTTCGGCGTAGGAAGGTGGCGCCTCCTCGACGTTGACGATGTCTTCCGACGCGCCCGCGGCGCGGCGTTCGAATGTGCCCCGGATTGGCTCGCGCAGCCGCAGCCCGAAGAAGACAACGATCAAAGTGGGGATCGCGAACACGAAGAAGGGTGCGCGCCAGCCGAAGTAGTAGGCGAGGAATCCGGCCGCGAGGGGTCCGATGATGGCACCAAATGCATTGGCGGCACGGTGGAAACTGTAAGCCTTGGGGCGATGGTCCGGGTCGAACCAGTCGGCGATCAGTGAGTTGTGGGTTGGGTCGTTGACGGCCTTTCCGATGCCGGAACCGGCCCGCGTGATGGCAAGGAACACGATGCTCGTTGCCAGCCCTGTAGCGAACGAGAAGAGCGCCCAGGCCGTCGCTCCGACGAGGGCGATGTGTACGCGGTTGTAGCGGTCGGCGAGACCGGCGATCGGCACTTGGAGGGCCAGGGAGATCGCGGTGACGAAGGCGATAAAGGTCAACAGCCCGGTGAATCCGAGGTTGAATTCGTCGCGGATTTCCGGAGCAAGAATTGCGAATGCCGTGCGGTCCAGTTCGTCGAACGCATTAAGCAAGAAGAGGATGACCAGCGCATACGTCGGTCCGCTGCCGGTGATGTAGTTCATCCAGCGGGTGGGTCTTCCACCGGTGTCTTCGGTATCGGTCCCGTCGCCCATTGTTTCGTCGATCACGTGGTTGACTCCCGCTCGATCAGGTCACCGCTGGTCGACACCGACGCCGACTCCGACTTTCGGTCGGCCTCGACACCGCCCTCTGAGGCGCTGGGTTGTGGGTCGATGTCATCTTCGATCCAGTCGATTGGCGTCGCATCGGGCATGCCATAGATCTGGCGCAGGATGAGGTCACGGAGGTCTTGGTATAGGCCAGCTAGACCAGCGGGAGCGATCATCAGGACCAACAATATTCCTATGCCGCTGGCGAACAGACGCCATGTTCCCTGGAGCCAAAAGAAAGTTCCCGACCAATAGGCGATACCCAACACCGCACCGAGTAGCGCACCCATACCCCCGACCACCGCCGCGGTGAAGATGCCGATGCTGAAACCAGCGTTGTAGCTGCCAACCGCGAACGACTGCTCGTGGTGCACGAGCAGGGCTCCGGCTGATGAAGCCAGAAACCCCGAGATAGCGAACGCTGTCAGCTTGGCTTTGACCGGGCTGACGCCGTATGCCTCCACGGCTGTTTCGTTGTCGCGCAGAGCCACTAGAACCCGCCCTGTTCGCGAGTTGCGGATTCCGCGCACCGCGAGCATCGCGATTACCAGCGATGCCAAGGCCACGTAGTACATGCCGGTCGAACTGGTCCACTCGACGCGTCCGAGAATCGGGTTGCGTTCAACACGTTCTGTCGGCACCCAGTCAAAGAACCGCGGGTTCAGGAGGTAGCTGCTGACGATGAACGCGAACGCGAGGCTGGTGACAGCGAGGTAGGCCCCGCGCAGGCGCAGTGCGGGGACGCCGATCACGAGCGACGTTGCGGCGCCGACGAGCCCGGCGATCAGCACGACCAGTACGAGGTCGACGTTGTGGTCGTTGGTCAAGATGGCGCCGACGGCCGCTCCTACGCCAGCAAAGGCCATCTGGCCGAGCGAGAGCTGGCCCGCCCAGCCGGTCAGAACGATCAAGGACAAGATCACGATCGCCATGATGAGCATGTAGGCGATGCGCAGAATGTCCGCGGTTCCGAGGAACCACAGATTGGGCGCAAATAATGCGAGCGCGCCAATCGCGATGCTGCCAACGATGCGTGTTGTACGTACGCCGGTGAAGCCGCGGTAGAAGCGATCGATGCCGCGAGAGTCACCAACCGCCTGCCAGCCGGAGGTGTCGAGTGCCTCGCGAATGCCACGATCGCGTCGAGCCAACAAAGCGACGACGATGACGATCCCGATAATCCCAGCCATCTGGGCCTCAGCAGCCGCGGGACCGTCCGCGTTCCACAGGACGCCTTCTTGAAGAATGCCGAGTGCAATGCTGGCGCAGAGCATTGTCGGCAGATGCTCGAGTCGGCCCAACATGAGCGATGCTAAGGCTCGTAGCAACAAGAGCAATCCGAGTGCGCCGCCGATTGGAATGCCGTATACGCCGGCACGTAGGAACACGGCCAGGAACGCCAATGCGGTCGCCATCGCCCAGACGATGCTTTGTAGTCCCTTGACAGGGATTCCCAACAGCGCTGCGCGAGTAGGTATCTCCGCAGCTGCTCTGATCGCGATGCCCACCCGGCTGTAGCGCAGAATGACACCAACTACCGCCATTGCGAGCGGTGCGAGGACGAGCACAAGTATGTGTGTTGCGTTGAAGACGCGGAAGCCGATCGAGAATTCGGCGTCGAACGGAGGAGCCAGTCTCTGGGCCTGCGCCGTCGTATCCCACCATGCCGGCATGAAGATTGCCGCTACGCCGAGGAGTTGGGCCAGACCGATCGTGGCGACGGTCACCACCAGGCGGGGCGAGTCGAAGAAGCGCCGCATTATGAGGAATTCGGCTGCGATCCCGACGAGGATCGCGGCGATCAGCCCGGTCGAGAAACCGAGGTACCAATTGATGCCGGACTCAGCGATGATCATCACTGCGAACACCGCTGGCAGCAGGCCAAGCTCACCCGCCGCAAAATTGATTACGCGGTTTGCCCGGTAGATGAGGAACATTCCCAGGGTGACAAGTGCGGTTATAAGACCTAGCACGATCCCGCCGAGGACAGCGCCAGCCGGAGCTGGGAAGAAGATCTGTTGGACGAGGACGAGTGCCACAGGCCAGATCAACCAACGAACGCGAGCGAAGAGCGCGCTCATGCTCCTCCCCGCAGCGTCCCTGCAGCCAATCGCCTCACCATTCCCCGCTGAATCTCCCCGTTTGAGTTTGCAGACCTTAGATCAGGCAAGCCCAAATGAGTGAACCGCGAACGCGCTCTCTGCGCTCGAATCCCGCTCCGATCCGGCATGGCCGGCTTCACCGTCTAGTCGGCGGGCGGAGCGTCTGACAACCTTTCGAAAACGAACTCGTGATCGAAGTACACGTTGCGATGTTCTTCACCGGGAGGGGCTCACCGGTCTAGTCCGGATCGA
>JADFOM010000228.1 GCA_022562835.1 Acidobacteriota bacterium
CTTCGTACAGGGCCTTGATGAGTCCGCCGGTTTGGGGATCGGACCCGTGTCCTAGCCCGCTCGACCATCGCGCGTGGTGCCAGTAGGCCAGCGTGCAAGGCGCCGGATTAGCGGCTAGGTCGGCCCGCAGCCACTGTTCCTGTGGCGAACCGGGCCCGCAACCCCCAGCGTCGGAGCAGTTCGAGTTAAGCGCGATCAGGTGCCAAGAACCGATGTCGTAGGAGTACCAAGCCTCCGCAGGATTCCCCGCAGCGGCACCGAAGTAGTCGAAGTAATCCGTCGCGTTTCCATCACAGAGGGGGTTCGTCGAAGTTTTGTACTCGTGGTTGCCGATCGCCGGCCTCGTGATGCTTTTCACGCGGCCCCAGCTCATGTCGTACGAGGCGTTGATCAGGCCGCTATTTGCACAGTCGTATTGCAGGTCGCCGAGAGGTAGAACCGCAGCGAGGCCGGCACCGAGGAGCAGGTCGGAGGTCTCCATCGCTCGGCAATTGGCGCCCGTGCCAGGAGGAGCGTCGAAGTCCGCGGCAGCGGGGTCACAGGCGATGTCACCGGCCGCTGCGATCACAGGATCAGATTGCGCGTGAGCAGCCGGAGGCTCGCTGCTCACGCCCGGGATGGGGACAACGAGCATGACCAACACGGCAAATGCGGTGAAGGTTATGCGCATGGCCGCGTCGGAAGATCACTACGTTGAGTGATCAAATCGCCCCCCCGCCAATAGAAATCAGAACTCACGAACGATCGTCAATGGATCATTCGAAAAGCTCACCGCACACCACCGCTCGTGATCGTAGGCGCGCTCATCAACGCCGTCCACGGTCATCTGCGAACCATCGCCTCCTAGGCGATCCACACGGTCACAGAACCTCGACAGGTTGCGTGCAGTGCTTGGCGTCGCTCGTTTTGCTCAGGGCTCGAAACGTCGAACTTGGCGGCAATGGCGTCCGGCGACCTTGATGCGACCAGCGACAACGTGTAGGCCGCCTACAACGACGTCTCACTCGGCCGTGCCAACCGAGCCCAGCAGGTTGCTTGGCTCTGGCGCGAGCTGGAAATCCCCGTAATCGCGGCGGTCCACGCAGGCGCTTTGGGTGGCGGCCTAGATCTGGCACTTGCAGCCGATATTCGCGTTATGGCTCCGGACGCAAAGCTCGGCTTCGTCGAGATTACCTGGGGGCTCCTGCCCGATATGTCCGCAACCCAGGGATTGCGCGGCGTTGTTGCGAGCGATCGAGCAAGGCTCCTGGTGCTTACTGGGCAGAACTTTTCCGGCGAGGAAGCTCACTCATGATCACGAAGTCCCCGCCCGCGGCGCATCAGCCCTCAAACCCACAACGGCCATGGGCCGCTTTTGGAACGGTTGGGTAGATACCTAGGTCTCAGCGTTGGCACCCTTTTCGCAGGTTGAGGGCACCGGTTCCTCGGACCGGTGGGTCCGGAGCGGGAAGGGAGCGTCGCTGTGCCCGAAACCCGAGGTCAGATCGGATCCGACGAAGAACATGTGGGAACCACCCTCCAGCGACGGGCACTCCGCCTCGATGGTGATGTCGACCACTCCGCTCGCCGAGTCGTAGGCCCATCGTCCCAGGCCCTGCCCCAAGGAGCCGTCCGCGACGAGTTCGAGCGTCGCCTCTTGGCCATCGCGGTATTGCGACAGCGTCCAGGTGCCAGCGATTGCGGTGGTATCGGTTGTGTTCGGGTCGACCGGTTCGAACCCGGGATCCGCGGCGATTGGCCAGCCGTCGGGAGCCCAGAGCAGAGGACGCACCCCAAGCGTTGACTCACCGTCGTTCTCGGCGTCGTACCAATGGTGCACCAGAACCGAGTCGTCGTCTGTGACGAGCACATCACCCGAACCCGGCCCCCGCACGCGGTCATAGGCCCCGAGGAGAAGTGACCCTCCGTTCTCCATCATCGGTCGGTTTAAGATATCGACGTACGGTCCCGCGACGTCGCGCGATCGACCGACTCTCAGCTCATACTGGGTATCAACCCCCTGACAACAAAACCCCCACGACACGAAGAGATACCAATAGCCGTCTCGAAAGGCCATCGACGACGCCTCGACGCCGAGAATCCACGGGTCACGGGCAGCCAACGGATGGTACGGCGCGTCGGGGAGCGGCGCACCCGTAGCTGGGTCGAGCTCGACAAGCTGGATGCCGTCCCAGAAGGACCCAAAACTGAGCCACGGGACACCGTCTTGGTCGACGAGCGCGTTGGCGTCGAGGACGCTGTAGCTGTCGTCGCTGGTGGATGCCATCACCAGGCCATCGTCGATCCACTCGTAGTCGGGATCGTCAACGTCGAGGGTCACGTTGGACGCATGGCCGGTCACCGCGTTGCTCGTCGCGAACTCGTGTGCGTGGTAGTAGAGGTGCCAGCGGTCGCCGAACCATTCGACATCGGGTGCGCCTAGCCCGCCGCCTGGCTCGACCCATTCGTAATCGATCCAGGCCGGCATCGGGTCCGCGAAGACGCTGTCGGTCGACTCCCAGTGGACGAGGTCACGCGACCGCTTGACGGTTACCCCAGGTCCCGTGAGGAAGACGTAGTACCAGTCTCCGTCGTGGGCGATGTCGGGGTCATGGGCCGGCGCCACGTCGCCGGTTAGGCCGATCACATCCACTAGCTCCTCGGCCACGGTGGTGGACGACGGCAGGGGTTGAGCCGCCTCGACAACCGGCGGCAGCGACGAGTCGCCAGCCGGCGCTTCGGCGTTTTCGCTCGAGTCGTCGGCGCAACCGGCGGCGAGTACGGCGAACGCGGCGACCACCGCGAAGAGGGTGTTCTGCACAGGGTCTCCGATCGTTCGCCGCCACCATACTCAGGGGTCGCGGCGCCTACGAACCAGCGTCGTCGGTCAGCCGCCGAAACGTTTCGGCTTCGGTCTCCGAATAGGGCCGTCCGTCAGGGTGGAACAGCTCGTGGAACCACACCTCGTCGCTCTTGACCGGCCGCAGCCAACTCGTCCACGGGAACTTCGTCTGGGTCCGCCCGTCGACAAGACCCCAGTTGAAGGCCCCGACGCGGTGTCGTTGGAAGACTTCAAGGAGATCAACGGTCGATCCAGCGGAGCGGGCCAACCATTCGGTGCACAGCAACGGTCGGTCATAGGCCGACAAATGGGCGATCGCCGATTCGAGCCGCTTAGCGGAACTGTAGGAATGGAATGAGATGACGTCGGACCGACTGAGCATCGTGCGATTGATACGGCTGACGCGTTCGGTGGCGCCGCTCACCCCGACGAATACGCCCGCGGTGAGCGGTTGGTCGGGATCGACGGCCTCAGCCCAATCGAAGATCTGGCCGAGCAGTTGGTCGGCTAGCCGCGACTTGTGGGCAATGTCTTCACGAGGATACGAAATTGCGTTGGCCTGATCGGGTTCGTTGAAGAGGTCCCAGCATCGGACCCGGCGATCGTGCGCGAACCGTGTGACCACCGCCTCGACGTAATCACGAAGCGGCGGCCATCGCGACGGCTCGGACAGCACCGCCGCGCCCGGCCCCTGAACCCAGATCGAGTTATGCACACCCGGCCTCGGTTCCGGCTGCGGACCCAGGCGCGGATTCGGATTCCAGACGCCGTCAAAGAGCACCGGCATGACGGTGATCCCATGCGTATCAGCGATGCCGAGAAACGTCTCGACCCGATCGAGAAACCGCTGTCCGTCTGCTTCCCACACAAGATCATGCAGAAAGACCCGTACACAATTCATGCCGAGCGACGCCGCCCACCCGAGCTCTCGGTCACACGTCGCCGGGTCGAAGGTTTCGGCCTGCCACATCTCGAGCTGGTTGCCGGCCGTCGAAGGCGCGAAGTTGCAGCCGACCAACCAACCGACATCGTCGTGCCAGGCCTTCGCCTCGTCGCGAGACCAACGAGCCGCCGACGTGACGGGCGGCGACCACCGCATAGGCGTCGCGCCACGGGCGAGCCCCACGAAGTGGCGGGCAAACGACGTGACTCTTGTCGGCATCTCGGCATCCTCGCGCACCGACCAGCTCAACCGTCAAACCGAGTACTCCTGAGGGTCGCCGACGACGCGCAGCAGCCTTGAGTCGACACTCGTTACGTGCTGTGTCGCACTGTGCGGATCCGCAATGGCTCAGCCGAGATTGCTGAGGCGGCGATAGCCGAGCAACCGTCCGATCGACACCGCCGCGGTCTCACGTATTAGTGAACCGAACGACGACGACCCGTCGGTCGGCACGACCCGACCATCGAGACCTACCTCGCCCGCGATCTGAGCAGCCCGCATCGAATGATACGGATCGGACACGATGAGCACCGATGGGTCCTGCCTGTCGCCGAGCAGCGTCGCCGTTGCTGCGAGTTGTTCGTAGGTATCTGCACCATCGACCACGACCTCGAGCGCTTCTTCGGGCACACCCTGGGCGCGTAGATACTCGAAGCCTGCATACGCCTCGGTGAACCGGTCGCCCTCCTGTGAAGAACCGGTCGTCACGATCGTCTCGGCGTAACCCTGCTCATAAAGTTCCAACGCCTTATCAAGACGGCTGGTCAACACCGGTGAGGGCCTACCGTCGTATTGAGCTGCGCCCAACACCACGATGGCATCGGCTGCGGTGGGCGAATCGCCATCGGTCGACGCCCAGACCTGCACAAAGGTCACTAGCACATACAGCATCGCGAGCACCGCGAAGACGACAAGGACCTTGATCGCTCGCTCGCCCC
>JADFOM010000229.1 GCA_022562835.1 Acidobacteriota bacterium
TCGCACCCGAACGTCAGCTCGCCGCCTTCGATCTCGAGAACACACTGATCGCATCGAACGTCGTCGCCTCGTTCGCATGGCTGGCGACGCGTCGACTGGGTGGGCGCGAACGTCTCCAGTTTGCATTCAAGACGTTGCTAGAGGCCCCTGGGATGATGGCAACCGACCGTCGGGACCGCAGCGACTTTCTGCGCTCGTTCTATCGACGATATGAAAATGCCCCCGTCGAGCAACTCGAGGCGGACGCGGCTGAACTCTTCAGTGACCTTCTGTTGACCAAGTCCTTTCCCGACGCCATAAGACGCGTGCGAGCCCACCGAGCCGCAGGCCATCGGACTCTTCTGATCACCGGGGCCCTCGACGTGGTCGTTGGACCAATGGCCCCGCTGTTTGACGATGTGATCTGTGCATCGCTCGGCACCCACACCTCTCGTTCCGGAAGGCGCACCTTCGACGGTCGAATCCTAGGGGTCGCTCCAACCGGCGAGGCCCGCTATCAAGCGCTTGTCGACTACACGGAGAGGAACGAAATCGACCTGCGCGAATCGGTGGCCTACGCAGATTCGAGCAGCGACTTGCCAATGCTCGAGGCGGTCGGATTCCCCGTCGCGGTGAACCCGGAGGCCAAGTTGGCCTCCATCGCTAGAAGGCGAGGATGGCTCGTCGAGAACTTCACCAAGGCACCCGGTGCCCCAAGCCGACTAGTCCCCATTGGCCCGCTCACGCGCAGCGGTCTGAGATGAAGGCGCTCGAGTTTGGACGCAAGCCCGCTCGGTTCGCGGCGGCCAAGGTCGCGGCGACCGTGCTGAGCGGATCGGGCGTGCACGTTGGTCCACTCCGCTTGCGCGACATGGAACCTCACGAGCCACCAACCGCGGATTGGCAGGTCGTCCGCCCACTGCTCAGCGGGATCTGTGGATCGGACCTGGCGACTCTCAATTCCGCGACATCTCGATGGTTCGAGCCGGTCGTGTCGTTTCCGTTCGTACCGGGACACGAGGTCGTCGGCGAACTCAGCGACGGGTCACGTGCCGTACTGCAACCCTTGCTTAGCTGTGTCACCCGTGACATCGAACCGATCTGCATGGCTTGCCGCGAAGGGCGCATCGGCAACTGCGAAAATGTCACATTCGGTTCACTCGAACCAGGCATCCAGACCGGTTCGTGCTGTGACACGGGAGGCGGATGGTCCGAGGCGTTCTGGGCGCACCCCACCCAGCTCCACCCGGTGCCCAAACATCTCTCCGACGAGGCGGCGGTGATAGTCGAACCGACCGCCTGTGCCATCCATGCGGTTCTCGGCTCCCAGGTGAAGCCTGATTCGCTGGTCGTTGTGATCGGTGCGGGAACTCTCGGACTCGCGACCGTTGCTGCCCTAAACCGCTACGCCGAGGCCGTGGTCATCGTCGTCGCAAAACATCCAGAACAACGAAGGCTCGCTTCCTTGCTCGGTGCAGACATCATCGTGGCTCCCGGCGAGCTTCGCCGCGCTGTGCGACGACATAGCCACGGTGGAGCGATCGGCGACGGAGCTATCTCGCGCGTTAGCGGAGGCGCTGACATCGTGATCGACTGTGTGGGCAGCGCGGGGACTCTGAATGACGCGATCGATGTAACTCGCCCTGGCGGTCGCATCACGCTGGTCGGCATGCCCGGACGCGTAGACGTCGACCTGGCCGGACTCTGGCAGCGAGAAATCACTCTCGCCGGCGCCTACACCTACGGCGCAGAAAAGACGGTCGATGGTCCCGTCGACCACACCTTCGAGCTCGCCTTCGATCTGGTCGACCATGCGGACCTCGGCCAACTCGTCAGCGCCACCTATCCCCTCGACCGCTATGTCGCAGCGATCGATCACGCAGCGCACGCGGGTGCGCGCGGTGCCGTAAAGATTGCATTCGACCTGCGCGGCGGCCGCCGTAGCACCAACCAATCACCGGAGAAGTAGATGCCAGGTTCTGAACGCGCACCACGACCAGGGTTCGTGCTCGACGTCGACCGTTCGTCGCCGCCGGTCGTGTTCCATCACGGCGAAGGATTCAGGGTTGAGTCGCTTCCAGCGGGTCGGTCGCGCGTCATCTATCCCGCCGAGCCATTGGCCGGGTTGACAAGCCCTGACCAAGCGATCATCGACGCACTGGACAACCCGCTTGGCGAGGATGCCAAGCCGCTGCGCGACCGTCTCGTACCCGATATGAAGCTGACGATCGCCTTCGACGACATCTCCTTGCCGCTTCCATCGATGCGTCGTCCCGACGTGCGACAGCGCGTCATCGAGGCTGTCTTGGACCTGGCAGCTGAGGCCGGTGTCGATGACGTTCACATCATCGCAGCGCTTGCATTACATCGCCGCATGACCGAAGAAGAGCTGCGTCACGCGGTCGGCGACCGCGTTTATGACTCATTCGCTCCTGCTGGGCTCCTGTACAACCATGACGCGGAAGACCCTGACGGCATGGTCATCGTTGGGCACACCGAAGAGGGCGAAGCCGTCCAGATCAACAAGCGGGCCGCGGAGAGCGACCTGATCGTCTACGTCAACATCAACCTCGTCGCGATGGACGGAGGATGGAAGTCGACCGCCACTGGACTATCGGGATATGCGGCACTGAAACATCACCACAACGTCGACACAATGCTTCAATCTCGGTCGTTCATGGACCAGGAGAAGTCGCAACTACATGCGTCGAACTGGCGCCAGGGTCACGTGTTGCGCGATGCCGGTATCGAGGTCTTCCAGATCGAGACCACGCTCAACAACAACACGTTCGGCAAGAGCGGGCCACTCTCGATGCTCCAGAAGCGCGAGTGGGAGTGGACGATGCGCGACCGTGCCTCGTTCGCAGCGATGCAGGCTGGGCTAAAAGCGATGCCGTCACGAGCCCGTCGCAACGCCTTCGCGCAGTGGCGTTCACCCTATGAGATGACCTCGGTTCAGGCTGGCGACGTCGAGGCCGTCCACAAGGTCACGACAGAGAATGTCTATCGCCAGCAGCTCGTGCCGGTCGAGGGCCAGACCGACATATTGACGATGGGCCTGCCGTACATCTGTCCCTACAACGTCAACTCGGTGATGAATCCGATTCTCGTGATGTGTCTCGGGCTCGGATACTTCTTCAACCTGTACAAGGGTCGCCCACCCGTGCGCGAAGGCGGTGTGCTGATCATGTCACATCCCACGCCGTGGGAGTTCCATCCCGTGCACCATCCCAGCTACATCGATTTCTTCGAGCAGGTCCTGGCCGACACGACCGACCCGCACGAGATCGAAAAGAAGTACGAACAGTCGTTCGCGGAGGACGAGTGGTACCGCCACCTCTACCGCACTTCGTATGCGTACCACGGCGTCCACCCGTTCTATATGTGGTACTGGGGTAGCCACGCGATGTCGCATCTCGGCGGGGTCATCATCGTTGGAGGTAACCCAGCCTCGGTTCGCCGCCTCGGTTTCAAGCCGGCATCGACCCTTGATGACGCTCTCGAAATGGCTGACGACATCGTTGGACCACAGCCGACGATCACCCATCTTCACAATCCACCAATTCTTATGGCCGACGTGTCGTGAAGTCGTTGCGCGATCTCGTCGATACGCCTCGCCGCGCCGTCGCCAAGGCATCGTTTCCGTTGCGCGCCGCGCCCACACCCAACGGGGTTGAGCCTGCACCGAGGAGACGCAACACCGGTGCGGATTACGTCACCGACTGGGCGCGCCGCTACCCCGCTCGACTGGGTCGTGCCGCCCTGATCGAGGGCGTCATCGCACCGGCGATGTCGCTGATCGCATCGCCCGAGCGCGCCGGTCTCGATCGACTCGAAGATCTTGAGGGGCCTGCGATCTTCGTCGCCAATCACCACAGCCATCTCGACACTGCGTTGATGCTCTCGACGCTGCCCGACCCATGGCGCCATCACATCGTCGTAGGCGCCGCGGCGGACTACTTCTTTGGCTCACCGATCACGGGTGCGCTTTCGGCATTCGCTATCGGGGCCATCCCCATCGAACGATCCAAGGTTGGACGCCGGTCTGCGAACCTGGCACGTGACCTGATCGACGATGGATGGAGCCTGTTGCTGTTTCCCGAGGGCGGACGAAGCCCCGACGGTTGGGGTCAACCGTTCCGAGGCGGGGCGGGCTACTTGGCCGTGCGCTGCGGGGTGCCCGTTGTACCGGTGCACATCGTGGGCACCGGCCAGGCGACGGGCCGCCCGCTTCACGACGCCGATGAGTTGACCTCCCTGTCGGCCGCCAAGGAAGCCGCCAGCCAAGCTTACGGGATGGCCGGGGTCACCGCCCAGGACATCCAGGTGGCCGAGGTCCACGACTGCTTCACCATCGCCGAAATCATTGCCACCGAGGACCTGGGATTCTTCGCACCCGGAGAAGGCCCCCGGGCCGTGGATGAGGGCAGGACGTCCCGGGATGGAGACCGGCCCATCAATACCTCCGGGGGATTAAAGGCCAAGGGCCACCCCGTGGGAGCTTCGGGCGTGGGCCAGGTCATCGAAGTGTTTCACCAGTTGCGGGGCGAGGCAGGGGAGCGCCAGCTAAAAAAGCCAGACCTGGAACTGGGGCTAACCCACAACGTGGGCGGCACCGGCGGCACCTGCGTGGTTAACATCATGCGGCGGGGTTAGGTACAAGCATGGCCGACGAAACGAAAGATTTTACCAGCGCTTCATTCAACGCCTTCCTTACGG
>JADFOM010000230.1 GCA_022562835.1 Acidobacteriota bacterium
CTCGGTGTCTGACACCCCCTCGTGACTCAATAGCTGACGTTTCACATCGATGCCTCCGGCGAACCCGGTCATGGCGCCGCCCGCGCCGAGTACTCGATGGCACGGCAGGATGATCGATACGGGGTTCTTGCCGATGGCGGCGCCGATGGCGCGTGCGGCCTTCGGGCGTCCCAGCTGTTGGGCGAGCTGACCATAGGTTGTTGTTGTCCCTGGTTCGATCTCCGCCAGTGCAGACCAAGTCGCCCGTTGAAATTCGGTGCCGTGCAGGTCGAGTTGGATCTCGAAGCGATGGGTCGGGTCTGAGAAATACGCGTCGAGTTCGTCACTCGCGGCATCGAGGGTCGGGTGATTTGTCGATGTCACCTGATCGATCAGCGAAACGCGGTCGGTGTCGACAGGCCAGAGGATCGCGGCGAGGCCGTTGTCTCCGGCGACGAGACGTAGCTCACCGACGGGACTGGCGTAGGTGCGTAGGGCGAAGGTCATGAGTTGGTCTCCAAGCTGTGGTTCCAGATGTGATGTGTTGCGTATGACCGCCAAGGCGCCCAGCGCGCCGTGTCGGAGGCGGCGACGCCGAGTCGGGCTGCGGAACGTTCGATGATCAAGTCGCCGGCGAGGTAAATGTCGGGGTGAGATAGCCCACGCATGAGTACGTAGTTGGCGGTCCATGGCCCGATGCCATCGATTGCACGAAGCTGCGTGCAGAGCTCGTCGGGATCCGCGCCGAGATGGAGGTCGACGTCACCATCGAGCACGGCTCGACCGATCGCCGTCAACGCAGCAGCGCGTCTGACCGGCATGGCAAACTTTGACGGGTCTGCGCCGGCGAACGCCTCTGGCGTCGGGAACAAACGGGCGTCGGTGTGAGGAATCGCCTCGCCGAGCTGGGCTGTCAAGCGGGCGATTGTTGTGCACGCCGCCGAAACCGTGACCTGTTGACCCACGATCGCGCGAACCACCGCCTCGAACGGATCGGCACAGCCCGGGGATCGCAGGCCGGGATTGCGAGTGACAAGCGGTCCCAGGACGGGTTCTGTCCGCAGGTGGTCTGCAATGCTCACCGGATCGGCATCGAGGTCGAACATGGCCCGACATCGGTTGACGACCTGGGCGAGGTCGGCAGGACGGTGTAGCCGCAGGTGCGCGAGGATATGACCGTCAGCCGGCTCCAGTTCTAGGTGTGCTGGCCCTCCCTCGGCTCGTAGCCAACGTCGGTATTGACGGTGATCGCCCTCCTCGATGCCGGCGATGGCTCGCTTGGCGTGAAACCTGAAGAGGTGATCGAGTGCGATTGGCTCACGATGTGGAAGGCGCAATGTGATCGTTCCGGCGGTCTGCAGCAGCCCGTGGGCTGGTCGCCTGCGCAGTTGGCTAGGGGTCAGGTCATAGACCGCCATGAATGTGTCGTTGAACTGTCGGATGCTGCCGAACCCAGCGGCGAAGGCGATCTCAGCGAAACTCATCTCGGTTGTCTCGATCAACACCCGAGCGTTGTGTGCACGTTGTGCCCGGGCGAGTTCGAGTGGTGAGGCACCAAGCTCAGCGACGAGGGCACGGTTGAGCTGTCGAACGCCGGTCGTTAGGGCCGCAGCGAGTCCCGAAACCCCATCGCGATCTACAACGCCATCGGTGATTAGACGCAGCGCCCGCGTCGCCAGGTCGTCGCGGCGGGTCAGTTCCGGCGAGCCGGGGACTGCGTCGGGCCGACAGCGCTTGCAGGAGCGAAGACCGTGGCGCTGCGCCGCGGCGGCGGTAGCGAAGAACTCGACATTGGATGGTTTCGGATGAATCGGCGTGGGGCAGCTCGGGCGGCAATAGATGCCGGTCGACGTGACTCCGACTATGAACCAACCGTCGAACCGGCGGTCTCGGCTGAGCACCGCCCGATACTTGGTGTCGAAGTCGAGTGTTTCGTTCACGCACCCATCATGGAGCGTGAGGTCACGGCTGGCTAGCGGGAATCGGACAACCGCGTCTGTCTCTGATACCGGGTCTGCGCTTGCGTTCTGTATGTGGGCTTCTCTGCGGCAGTAATCGTGTGGCTTTGCCACCGATTGCGGTCTGCGCTCGCGTTCTGCGCATGAGCGACGCCGAAGGCGTCGCGAACTCGCAGCGACAATCAGTCGCCGTACCGAGGCGTGTCGGCTCCCACTAGTTCGGTGAACAACTCGAGGATCTCGCCGTCGTTGGCGTGGCGTCCACTGACACCTTTGGAGTACAGGGTCTCGTCGTCAACGACGACATCGAACACGCCCTTGCTGCCCGTCACCAGTGTCAGTTCGTCGATGATGTGCTGATAGTTGCTCAGAAGATCTGAAACCGCGCTCACGGCGCGGGCTGAATAGTCTCAAGGAACGCAATAGGTGATGCTGATCATGTGTCTGCTCATGTAATCAATCCTAGTCCGCCACTTCGCTGTGGCGCTTGCGCCAGGCCATCGCGGCATGACCCATTGGCGTGGAAGCTGGACCATCGGACCACGGCCACAGTTCCTCGGACAACGCACGCCAGTCGGCCGAGGCATTGAGCCGGCCGAACAGCGACATGAGTCCAAGGTTGATGCGTTGTGTGATCACGAACGCGGGCGGAATGTTGAGCAACTTCATCAGCTCTGCATGCTCCGAGCTTGTGTCGAAGATTTGGCGGACGCCCGCGGCGGCGTACTCCTCTGTTAGCCGAAACGGTTGTTCGTCCATCACAAACGAGTAGAAGTGGCTGAAGTACGCCTGGATCTCATCGTTGGATTGTGGGGCGTCGGCAGGTATTAGCCCCGCGGTGACCGCGTAGGACCGAAAGCCTGCGATGTCCTCATCGACCACCATCTTGCGAATGAGGGTCCCGAAAAGCTCGGTCTCTGCCGAGTCATAACGTTTGACCAGGCCGAAATCCAAGAACGTCACCACACCGTCGGGCTCGAACAGATAGTTGCCCGGATGCGGATCACCATTGAACGCGCCGAGCTGATAGATGGACCCGAAGGTGAACCGGTACATCGTTTCTGCCGCGAGATCGCGCTGCGCCTGGGACCATTGCACGACATCTTCGAAGCGTGCACCGACCGCGAGCTCACTTGTCAGCACCTGAGCGCTGGACAGCTCGGGAACGACCGATGGAATCCTGATCGTCGGGTGACCTTCGTAGTAGTTGGCGAAGTATTGCTGATTGCGAGCTTCGAGTTCGTAGTCGAGCTCCTCGGTGAGTCTGGCCCTGAGTTCCTCGATAATTGGGCCGGTCTCAAGGCCCCCGAAGGCCATCTTGAGGACACCGAACACCACATCGCTATTGGCGAGATCTGAGCCGACCGCCTCTGCGACACCCGGGTACTGGACCTTGACCGCCACCGCTCGCCCATCATGGGTAATAGCCCTATGCACCTGACCGATCGAGGCGGACGCGATTGGTGCCTCGTCCCATGTATCGAATAGCTCTTCGGGTCGTGCACCCAACTGTTCAACGATGACCGAGGCAGCAAGCTCGGCTGACATGGGAGGCGCATCACGCTGCAGCTCACCGAGCGTGTCGCGGGCGGCTTCGGGGAGTCCGAAATCGAGGTAGCTCGCCATCTGGCCGAGCTTCATGAACGCCCCTTTCAGATTGCCGAGGGCCTCGGTGACATCGCGGGCGGTCTGCATCTGAAATGCCTCGTCGAGTTCGGCCTGGCGCCCCGCGTTGGCGAATCTACGCCGCGCCTGGTGGCGCGCCCAACGTGCACTCGAGGTGGCACTTAGCTTGAGGAGCTGACTATTACGTGCGCTTCGGGTCTGTGAGATCCTCGACGCCGTAGTCCGACGCTGCCGGGTCCATACCGCTACGGTCGCCAAGACCCCGACGCTTACCGCGCCGAGCGTAATTGCCGAGCAGCGTTTCATGGCGCGTCGGTGCACAGTTCGGCGAGTGTCTCGACCAACACCCGATGTTCGGCGGCGTGTACACGCTCCTCTAGGTCCGCGAGTGGTTCATCGGCGACGAGTTCGACGCGCATTGTGCGAAGTACCGGTCCCTCGTCGACCCTCTCATCGGGCACAAGGTGGGTCATTACTCCGGTGTGGTCGATGTCTCCGGAGGCGAACGCGTGGTGGGCACGCGAGATGGCGTCGACGCCGGCAAACATGCCAGGCAGTGCAGGATGGAGGTTGAGGACCCTCGACGGGAAGCGGCTGAGGAACGGCATGGTCAGGATTCGCATCCACCCCGCTAGCACGACCCAATCGGGCTCCACATCGGACACGATCCGCGCGAGGGCGGCGTCGTAATCCTCACGCGTTCGCCCTTCGACGCCATGGTGAACTGCGGTGATCTCGGCATCGCGAGCGCGGGTCAGGCCGTATGCGTCGGCTACGTTTGACACCACGAGCTCAACGGTTGCAGCGACCCCGCCCGAGTTGGTCGCGTCGATGATGGCCTGGAGGTTAGAGCCGTTGCCTGAAACCAGCACGGCGAGCCGCGCGGTCACTGAAGGGCGACGCCGGGACGATCGGTGACTTCACCGATGACATAGGTCGGCTCGTCGACCGCTGCGACGAACGCCTCGACGTTGCCCGGAGCGACGATCGCCACCATGCCAATTCCCATGTTGAAGACCTTGTGAGCATTGTCGAGATCAAGTGCGCATGCTTCGACCAGCCAGTCGAACACGGCTGGTGTCGGCAGCTCGATGTGTCTATCCACGCACCGAGCCCATCGG
>JADFOM010000007.1 GCA_022562835.1 Acidobacteriota bacterium
CGCCCCGGTCCTCGCCGACGATCACCGAGAAACCCTCAGCTACCGAGAGGGTTGTGCCCGGGTCGATCTTGCGGCTCGGCCTGACCAGCGCCAACACTCCCCAGCACCAGGATCGACCTCTTCGAGCAACAGGACCTCGCATGCACCACCCGTGTGACGACGCGCCGCAAGCCGCGCCGGCAGGACCTTTGAGCGATTGACTACGACGACGTCACCAGGGCGCACGAGCTCGAGCAGATCCGCCGTATGTCGATGCTCGACCGCGTCGCCGTCGACCAACAGTCGTGACGACGAGCGCTCCTCGAGCGGCCGTTGCGCTATTGCGGCATCTGGGAGGACGTAGTCGAATGCGTCGAGCTCGTTCACTCTCGAAACAGTGTTGAGGTCTCTGTTGGCGCGCGCATCCCGAGATGCGACCAGGTAAGCGGCGTAGCGATGCGACCACGCGGCGTTCGCATCAGCAACCCCTGTTGAATCAGGTACGGCTCATAGACGTCTTCAACCGTTTCGGTCGGTTCCGATACAGCCACCGCGAGGGTGGACAAACCAACAGGACCCCCGCCGAAGCGCCCGCACAATGCTTCTATGACCGCTCGAGAGGGCTTATCGAGTCCCATGTCGTCCACCCCGAAGAACACCAGCCCTTCACGAGCGACGTCACCGGAGATCGTCCCGTCCCGTTCGACCTCAGCAAAGTCCCTGATCTGGCGCAGCAGGCGATTCGCGATGCGCGGCGTTCCGCGCGAGCGCCGCGCGAGTTCTTCGGCACCTTCATCGTCGATGGCAACCCCGAGGATCGTGGCCGCGCGACGTACGATCGCTTGCAACTCGTCGGGCTCGTAGTAATCGAGGCGGGCTTCCATACCGAAGCGGTCGCGCAGCGGCCCTGTGATTAGTCCGACGCGTGTCGTCGCGCCGATGAGGGTGAACCGAGGCAACTCCAGCCGAATCGAGCGAGCGCCGGGGCCTTTCCCCAAGATGATGTCGAGCTCGAAGTCCTCCATCGCGGGATAGAGCACCTCCTCGACGGTTCGTGGGAGGCGGTGAATTTCGTCGATGAACAAGACGTCACCATCGCCGAGTTTGGTCAAAATTGCGGCTAGATCACCGGCTCGTTCGAGTGCTGGGCCCGAGGTGATGTTCAGTGAAGCGCCCATCTCGTTCGCGACGATGTGCGCCAACGTGGTCTTACCGAGACCTGGCGGGCCGGCGAACATGAGGTGGTCGGCTGGATCACCTCGGCCGCGCGCCGCGCCCAGCATCACCCGCAGATGTCCCTTGAGCTCGTTTTGGCCGACAAAGTCCACTAACTCGGTGGGTCGCAGGCCGGGCTGGGCGGCGAGTTCCGCGTCGAGTTCGTCCGGTGTTGCCTCGCCGGCCAGCAGTTCGTCCCTCATCGGTTCACCGTAGTCATGAAGCGAGTTGGGCCAAAGCGATACGGACAAGTTCGACTCTCATCGCCTGACCGAATCATGATGCGAGTTCGGCCAGGGCAACACGCACCAGCTCTGACGCGTCGTCGCCCTCGGGTAGACGTGCGGTGGCCCTGGCGATCTCGTCGTTGCCGTAGCCGAGCTCGGTCAGGGCGGCGCGAACGTCGTCGAGCACAGTGTTCGTGCTCCGCGGCGTGGTTGAGACACCGGTCAAATCGATGTCGACGACATCGAGACTGGATCGCAACTCGATCAACAGCCGTTCGGCGGTCTTCTTTCCGACCCCGGGGACGAGACACAACGAGGCCAGGTCATCGGACGCAACCGCGCGGCGCAGATCTGCAGGTCGATGGACCGCGAGAATCGACAGTGCAAGCGACGGCCCGACACCGTGGGCAGCCAGTAGGGATTCGAAGGTGACCCGTTCGACCCGCTCGGTGAAACCGAACAGCGTCTCAGCGTCCTCGCGCACGTTGTGATGGATATGCAAGAACACCTCGTCGCCGACGTTTCCGACGTCGGCCGCCGTGTATGGCGCGACGGTGACGCGATAGCCGATCCCTGCGACCTCGACGAGCAACTCGCCCTCGGGATCACGATCGATCAGTAGACCACGCAACGAACCGATCACTGCGGGGCTACCAGCGCCGGCGATTGAGCGAGATGGCACATCGCAACAGCTAGGGCGTCGGCTGCATCGGGCGGTTTCAGCTCTGCTGAGATGTTGAGCTGGGACCGAACCATCGCAATCACCTGTTCCTTGTTCGCGCCACCCCATCCGGTGACGGCGAGTTTGATCTCGTTCGGCGAATACTCACTGACCTCACAGCCTGCCTGCGCTGCACAAGCCATTACGACGCCGCTCGCCTGCCCCACACCCATTGCAGTCGATACGTTGACCTGAAATAGCACCCGTTCGACCGCCACCACATCGGGCCGATATTCGTCGACCAGCGCCGCCACCTCCCGCTGGAGCCGAGCGAGCCGCTGAGGAATGGGAACCCCTGGCTCGGTGCGAATCACGCCCGCCGCGATTGCTCTGCCATGGGGACGGGCGACTTCGATCACCCCGTAGCCACAACGCGACAATCCGGGGTCGATACCGAGGACGCGTTTCATCGGATCCGAACCAAGGCGAACATCCGTACGATCCTACGAGTCTGTCGGGCAATGTCGGTGGATGACGCTCTCGATCTCTAATGTTCCCCGGCACGCCGGCCGATAGAGCTGGTGATGATCGAGACCGTCACGCCTTCCAGCACGGATTTGCAACACGTCGTGCAGCCCTCCTCGGCAGTTGTCGCCCGCGCTGTTAGCAAACGATTCGGCGACAACGTGGCGCTCAGCTCACTCGACCTCGCACTGCCCAAGGGGCAGATAAGTGTTCTGCTCGGGCCCAACGGTGCGGGGAAGACCACCACCGCCCGCATGATCACGGGTGCGCTCGAACCGAGCGGCGGCGAGATCGAGGTGTTTGGTGAGCGTCCGGGTGAATCCGCCCGGGATCTGCGATCTCGCTGCGGCGTCGTGTCTGCGAAACCAGCTCTGTATGACCAGCTCAGCGGATATGACAACCTAATGTTTGCGGCCGAGCTCTATGGCGTCGACCGCGACGCCGACGCACGGATCCGTGCCGAGGCACAACGTTTTGATATAGAAGATGCGCTCCATGACAAGGTGGGCGGCTATTCGACGGGCATGAAGACCCGCCTGGCTTTGGCGCGTTCTGTCCTGCACCGGCCCGACTTGTTGCTCTTGGACGAGCCGACCTCGGGACTTGATCCCGAGTCGTCTGCAACCGTCCTCGCCCTGATCCGTGAAATGACCTCGGAAGGAACAACCGTGGTCATGTGCACACACCATCTCATCGAGGCCGAGGGCCTCGCCGACCACGTTGTGATGATGGAACTCGGCCGCTCGGTTCTTGCCGGAGCACCGCGGGAGTTGACCGACACGTACTGGCCCGATGCCCTCGTGCAGATAGAAGCGGAAGATCCCGCGACGCTGGAGTTCCTTTCGCACGAACCCGGGGTTATTCGGGTGGAGCGGGGGCTGCCCCTACGTGTCTATCTCGACGATGGTCGACGTATCGCCGAGCTCATCGCTACATGTGTGAAAAGGGGCGTTTCATTGACTCGCGTGGACCCGTGGCGGCCATCGCTCCGGGATCTCTATTTTCGCGTCCGCGCCGAAAACGGCAGCGGTCAGGGCAGCGACACCTCTCCGGGTGCCCACACTCGGCCCGACGTGAGCATGGAACCGGTCGGGCAATGAGCACCCCACAAAGCCTCGACTGGCACCGCGTCAGTGTCATAGCCCGCACCGACCTTCGTCAACTTCGCCAGGCGAAGGATTTCTGGGTTCCCATGACGATTCTCGGGTCCATTTTCTTCCTGATCATCCCTGGCATCCTCTTGCTGATCATCACCAACATGGGCGACGTCGCGGCGGTCGAACGCATGGCCGCCACGCTCGAAATTCTTCCAGAGTCGGCTCAGGCCCAGATCCGGGGCGAAACGCCTTCGGCGCGTGCGGGTTACGCGCTTGCGGTCTTCCTGCTGGCGCCGGTTGCCATCGTCGTGCCTTTGACGATCTCGACCGCGGTAGCCGCCTCGACGATCGTCGGCGAACGTGAACGCGGCACCGGTGAGTTCTTGGCGCACTCCCCCGCCGCGACCCGTGAGATCTACCTCGGCAAGCTGATCGCCTCAGCGATTCCCGGATATCTCACGACGATCGTCGGTTTCGGTGGGTATTCGATCCTGGTAAATCTCACCGTCGGCCCCGAGGTTGGGGGCTGGTTCTTTCCGACTACCCAGTGGTGGCTACTCGTTGTATGGGTGGTGCCTCCGTTTATTGCGCTGGCCCTGTCGTTGGTCCTGCGCCTGTCCGCGAGGGTGACCTCGACGGCGGCGGCACAGCAGGCCTCGGGTCTCGTCACCTTGCCGTTGATCATGATCGCTTACAGCCAATCGACCGGTGCTCTGTTCGGCTCGGCGAGTCTGACGCTGGCTATCGGCGCGATCGCCTGGGTCATCGCTGGAGCAAGTCTGATCCGCGGGATGGGAAGTCTCTCTCGCAGCCGTCTACTCGGTGTCGGCATGGAGTAGATCTAAAACTCAACCTGCGAGTGCCTGAAGTACCTCGTCAGGGATGTCGAAATTCGCATGCACGTCCTGAACGTCGTCGTGATCATCGAGTAGATCCACGAGTCGCAATACCGCCTTGGCCGCCTCTGGGGTGTCGAGCGCAACCGTCGATGACGCAAGCATCGTCATGTCAGCGTTCTCGACGGGAACACTCTCCGCATCGAGAGCCTCGCGTAGAGCAGGAAGATCGGTCGGATCACAGGTGATCATCCATGTGTCACCTTCGTCCACGATGTCGTCCGCGCCCGCGTCTAGCGCCACGAGCATCAGGTCGTCTTCGCTGACACTGCCGGCGACGTGCACGATGCCCTTGCGCTCGAACTGCCAGGCGACCGCACCGGGCTCAGCCATCGAACCGCCATTCTTCGAAAAGAGACTGCGAACCTCAGCAGCGGTCCGATTGCGATTGTCGGTCAGGATCTCCAGATACAACGCGACACCATGGGGCGCATAACCCTCGTAGGTAATCGACTCGTATTCGACACCTTCGAGTTCTCCTGTGCCCCGTTTGATCGCACGCTCGATGGTGTCGAGCGGCACCGAGCTGTCCCGCGCCTTTTGGTACATCGTGCGCAATGTCGGATTGGTCTCGATGTCGCCGCCACCCTGACGAGCCGCGACCTCAACCTGCTTTATGAGCTTCGCGAAGAGTTTGCCGCGTTTTGCGTCCGCGGCACCCTTCTTGTGTTTGATAGTTGCCCATTTCGAGTGTCCCGACACCTAGCTCGTCCTCTCGGTAGCGCAGGCGGATTCGCACCCGGTACGCAGGGTTGTGTCGTTCATCATGGCCTCAATCGCCTGCGCTGCGCACATGTCGACGAACATCTCGTGCAATCGGTCGTCACCACTGAGTTCTGGGTGAAACGCGCTGGCCAACACTGCGCCGCTGCGCAGCAGCACCGGGTCACCGTTGCGCGACGCCAAGACTTCAACGTCATCGCCGATCGCGGTTACCCGTGGCGCTCTGATGTAGACCGCGCGAAAGGATCCGGATAGGCCGTCGACATCCACGTCGACCTCGGTAGACGCGACCTGTCGGCCATACCCGTTGCGAACCACTACGGCGTCGAGCAGACCCAACGCGATCTGGTCGTCGCGGCCGTCGACAATCTCGCTTGCGAGGAGGATGAGTCCGGCACACGTGCCAAACACTGGAAGCGATCCTGAGCACACCTCGCCAAGCTTGGACGCGAGACCATTTCGCTCGAGCATCATCGACATCGTGGTCGACTCACCGCCAGGCAACACGATGCCGTCGAGATCATCGAGGTCATCCGGTACACGCACGGCCACCGTTTTCACATCGCAACGAGCCAGCGCTTCGAGGTGCGCTTCGAACGCTCCCTGAAGCGCCAACACCCCGATGGTGAGGTCGTCGCGCTCGGTGCTCACCAGCCGCGTTCGGACAATCTTGTATCTAGGCCTTCGATCTCGAGTCCGGGCATGGCCGCACCCAGCCCGCGGGAGACCTTGGCGACGATGTGCGGGTCCTCGAAGTTCGTGGTCGCTTCGACGATGGCCTTCGCCCGGGTTGCGGGATCATCGCTCTTGAAGATTCCTGAACCTACAAAAACCGCCTGCGCTCCGAGCTGGAGGACCAGAGCGGCATCAGCGGGTGTCGCTATGCCGCCCGCACAGAACATCGGCACCGGCAGCGACCCGGTCTCTGCGATCTCCTGAACATACGGCAATGGTGCACTCAGCCGCTTCGCCCACTCGAACAACTCGGCGGAGTCGGCCTGCGTGATCTTCTTGATGTCGCCCACGATCGAACGAAGGTGACGGACAGCCTCGACGACGTTGCCGGTGCCAGCCTCACCCTTGGAGCGAATCAACGCGGCGCCCTCGGAGATGCGGCGCAACGCCTCACCCAGATTGGTGGCGCCGCACACGAACGGAACGTCGAATGCCCACTTGTCGATGTGGTGCGCCTCGTCAGCTGGTGTGAGTACCTCGCTCTCGTCGATGTAATCGACTGCGAGCGACTCGAGAATCTGCGCCTCGGCGAAGTGTCCAATTCGCGCTTTGGCCATCACCGGAATGGTTACGGTCTCCTGGATGGCGATGATCATTTCGGGATCGCTCATTCGCGCCACCCCACCGTCGCGACGAATGTCCGATGGCACTCGTTCGAGTGCCATGACAGCACATGCTCCCGCATCCTCCGCGACCTTGGCTTGGTCGGCGTCGACAACGTCCATGATGACGCCGCCTCTCAACATTTCGGCAAGCCCACGCTTGACACGCATCGTGGCTGTTCCCGCTGGGTTCTGATCGCCCTCTTCGCTGCTCATGAGGCCATCGTATCGCTGAAGGTGACTACTGGAATCACGATTAATCCGAGGCAGGACCTTTACTCAAATGGCGTTAGCAATTCAGCGTCTTCTTCGGGTAGTTCTTCATAGGACCCGAGCCAAGCCAAGATCACCCAGGTCCGTCCCGGTTTGAGTTCGATCGCCTCGCCGTCAAAGTCTTCCAAGGCATAGGGCGCTTTCTCCGCGGGACGATCCCAAGTTCCCTGTTGGAGCTGCCCGTCACGTAGCACCCACGCCGGCCCGTTGCCGATCAGAAGAGCCTGGGGGGAACCGAGCGTCACGGTCGACTCGTAGTTGACCTCGAGCAAGACGACGTTGTCGGTCGACATCTGCTCGTCGTCGGAAACCATCGATGGGTCTCCGCCGAAGAACCGCAGGTACTGCTCGTCGTCGGCATCCCACATCATCTCAACCGGGTCTCTGCTGTTGAGCCGCACGCCGGCGCTGTCGACGCCCGAGAAAGAGTCGCCGTAGCTCAGCACCGCAGTTGGCTCACCGTCATTGTCGCCCGCTATCTCATAAATCTCCTCCGAGTCGGCGGCGAGATCGACGGGCCTCGACCGTCCATCGACCCGGAAGAAGGGCTCGACGCCGCCGTCGGAGATACGGGTGAGCCACCCGTCGGCTTCGGCCTGGTCGGTGAGCGCCTTCACGTTGAGGTTGCTGCCGCTGTCGACGAGAATAGGTCCGCCGAGGTTGGAGAGGATTCGCAGGTCGGTGTCTCGCGCAGAGCGCAGCGGCGGACCGAACGTCTCGGGAACCTGTGAGTGGAAGAGCACCGCGAAACGTGTCGCGGAATTTTCGATCTGCTCTTCGAAGACAATGTCGGCCAACTCGAGATTGACGTGTGGCTGACTCGTGCGATCGTTGTTGCCGTATTTGGCGATGACCGGGCGCAGCTCGAGCAGATCTTCGTCGTCGAGCGGCAACCCGGTGAACGGCTGAGTGGGGTCATCAGGCTCGGTGGTTGTGGTCTCAGGAACCGACGTAGTCGAACTGGTCGTCTCGTCGCTGAGCTCTGGGTCAGCTCCACCGCCGCACGCCACGACGACACCCATCGCCATGGCGACGAGCGCCAACCAGATTCCAACGGCGGGCAAGCCGCGTAGTCGTGTTCGTTTCATCATGTCCTTTACAACTCCCGGAGAACCTCGATGCGGTCCTCGATTCGTTCGGTTGCGTCGGGGTCGGTCGCCCCGCCTGCCATTGCGGGCGCCAACCATAGAGGGTCATCGACGCGACCCGTACCCGGCACCGCAGTTGACTTCTGCAACATCATCTCGAGAATCTTCGCTAGGGCCGGCGGAAAGCGCGTGTAGGTAAGCCCGCGTTGGTCTTGTTCGATACGCGAAACGTCACTTGGAAGTGCGAACGAACACAGCGCTGCGGGGATCCAGAGGGGCATCGAGGCACAAAGTGTTCGGGTTTCGACCTCGTCATGATCGCGTGCCAGAAGGTGGCCAACAACGGCCTCAACGCCCATTCGGTCGATCGAATCCAAGAGCCCGGTCGTGATCACGAACACGAGATCTGTTTCGCTTCGTCCGAGCAGCGCAGCATTGGTAGCGGCCGTGTCAACGAGAGCGATCCGCGGCTCGATGATGCCGTTGGCGAGGCAGATCCCGTCCATGACGTTCTCGACGGTCGGCATTGATGCGTGGTGGGCCTCGCCTACACCATATGCCCGCTCTGGAAGGGTGGCGGCGCGGTTCCACACCCAAAAGGCAGTGGCTGCGGCTACGAGCGCGCCGACTATGAGGCCCAGCCACCAGGTGACCAGAAAGCCGACGAGCAATGCCACCGGCATTGCCACGATGCCCGCGCACAAGCCGAGGATGGTAGTACGACTCGACACTGGAGAAACGACCCTTGGTTAGGACTTAGAATTCAACCTGAGGGACCGTATCGCGGGTCTCGTCATCAGCCTCGAAGTACTCGCTTGTATCGAAGCCGAACATCTTCGCGAATATCATCGACGGGAAGGTCTCGGTTTTTGTGTTGTACCTGACTACGGCGTCGTTGTAGTGCTGTCGTGCAAATGCAATGCGTCCCTCGGTCGCTGTTACCTCTTCTTGGAGTTCGAGGAAGTTTTGGTTGGCCTTCAGGTCGGGATAAGCCTCAGACAGTGCGAACAATTGGCGTAGCGCCCCGCTCAACAGGTTCTCGGACTCAGCTTGTTCGGCGGGGCCCTCTGCTGAAACCGCTCCGGAACGGGCTGAGATGACCGCCTCGAACGTTTCCTTCTCGTGACTCGCGTAACCCTTGACCGTCTCGACCAGATTGGGGATCAGGTCATAACGGCGCTTTAGTTGAACGTCGATTTGTGCCCAGGCGTTCTGTACTCGGTTGCGTAGCGTGACGAGACCGTTGTAGAGCGCTACCAGGAACACCACCAACAGAACAACTACGACTGCGCCGACGATAAGTGCAATGTTCAACCGCTTGCCTTCCCTTTGCGTCTGGAGACGGAACGTCTCAACAGGTGATTTGAGTCTAGAGGATTGGCGACATTCTGCAGAGCGACGCTGCGCTCAACGAGCGAGGAGCGACTCGTAGCTGTCGAGGTAGCGATCGGCTAGCGCGCTCATCGAGAAGTCCCGCGCTCGTTTCCGACCTGATGTGATTAGTTGTGCTCGACGATCATCGTCAGCATGTAGGTCACGAATTTCGCGCGCCAGTGCCTGCGCGTCGCCTGGCGGCACCAACGCAGCATCACTTCCGTCACGCGCGACCTTGCGGTAGCCGTCGATGTCCGACGCCACGATCGCGGCCCCAGCTGCCATTGCTTCGATCAGCACGATCCCAAAAGACTCTCCATGCAGCGAAGGCGCAGAAAAAACGCTGCATCCCTTCATTCGTGAGACCTTCTCGGCTTCGCTCAGGCGACCGAGCCAATGGATACGCCCATCGCCGACCGCACGGTCTGTCAACCGCTCCGTATCCGGACCGTCGCCACCAATCCAGAGTGTGTAGTTCGACGGTAGCTTCGCCATCGCGTCGATCAGGACCTCGAGACCCTTGCGCTCCTCGTGGCGCCCGACGAACAATATCGTCGGCCCGTCGGTCGGCGTGGGCTCGGCCGCTTCGAACAGTACCAACGACACGGCGTTGAAGACGCGCTCGTACGAGCCGCCGAGATTGGATCGCACGAGCAGCTCAGCGTCCTCTGAGACCGCGAAGTTCTTGTCGATTCGCCGGGCGAGACGCCGCATACCGAAGCCCAAAAATTCATAGGACAAGGATCGACCCGCCGCGTGGTAGGTGCCCACGAGCGGAGCTGGTTTCAAGACGATGGCGGTGACCGTCGCGCCGGGTGCCAGCGGCTCGTGAAGGTGCAACACGTCGAACTGCTCATCGCGCAGTGCTCGCATCACGCGCAACTGTGCTGCCGGATCTGGCGCAAGCGGTGCCAACGAGCCGTTGGCCCTCGTTGGGATGCTGTTCCCCAGCGGCGTGACACCGGCATCGGGGGGTGGGCCGTCACATGGCCCAAGCACCCGCACCATGTGCCCGCGGCCACGTAGGACACGGGCGAGATCGAGGACCTGTCCCTGCACTCCCCCAGGCTGGGTCAGGCTGTAGGGGCATACCATTCCAATCCGCACGGCCCAACGTTAGCGCCAGGCGCCTATCGACCGGGAGGCTCGATTCCCAATGCGTCGTAATCGCTCGGCCAGTTTGGCTGCATCAGATGCCATTGCTCGGGTGCCTGCCTAATCAAACCCTCGAACGAAGTAGCAATCTCACCGGTCAAACGCTCCACATCGCTTGAGAACCGACCCATGCGAGTGGTGTCGAGAGGCTTGGCTACCCCATGGACACCGTCTCCGCGGAAATAGACCGCTGCGGTCAGCAACGGGACGCCAGCACGCAACGCAACCATCGCCGCGCCGGCTGGAAGTTTTGTGGTTTCGCCGAAGAAGTTGACCTCAATCCCGTCGCCGGTGAGATCGCGGTCGCTGATCAAGCACACGACGTGACCCTCGCGTGCGGCGCGCAACACCTCGGTTCCAGCATCGGGCCCCAGAGGAACGATGTTCATACCGAGAGATCGGCGAAAATCTAGAAACCATTCGAAAATCTCTGGCGGTTCGAGTGGTTCCACGACCGCGGTCACCTGATATCGGGGCACGAGGGCGAGCCAAAAAGCGGCCCACTCCCAC
Source organism: Acidobacteriota bacterium (assembly GCA_022562835.1). Classification (GTDB taxonomy): domain Bacteria; phylum Actinomycetota; class Acidimicrobiia; order Acidimicrobiales; family SHLQ01; genus JADFOM01. The sequence continues at coordinate 11,061 of JADFOM010000007.1, forward strand.
CCGCCTAGATGTGGGAGGGCGACCACACAACCCTGCCCGTTCTCATGCGCACGCTCAATGTGTTCGAACCCGTCGTGGCTGAACCCATCATCGACCTCTCGCCGCGACATATCCGGCAGCCGGAAACTATCCACGTAGTAGCGGGCATAACTCTCGAAGGTCTGTTGCACCTTCCTACGCAGCGCCATCGATGAAATCGAGTCTCCGTAGACACGTCGAAGATTGCGCTCCACAATGATCTTTCGGTCGCGAGAAGTTTGTGCGGCTCCGAGTGCCAGTCCCCTGCTCGCGGCAAGTGCCACGCGACGCGGTACTCGACGCGCAAGCGACGCCCCCAGCCGATAAGTCCGCGTTCCAACCATAAAGCCGAGGTCAGCGGTCTTTGGTTGCCCGACGCGCGGCTAGACGCTCAGAGAGCGGCTCACGGCGCACTCGCCGTGTCCGGTTACGTCGCCGGCGGGTGGGTGTCGGCGCGGGCCGATCCTGGCTTGCCTGGCGCCAGACCTTCACGAAACGCTGGATCGCGGTAACCGCTGTGAGGATCAACATCACCCAAAGAGTGCCGACGAGCAGGCTGCCGAACAAGAGACCGAAACCGAGCACGATGAAGCGTTCAGCGCGCTCCATGATGCCCCCTGTGGCGTCGAAGCCCAGCGACTCGGCCTTGGCCCGCTCGTAGGACACCAACATCGCGAGCGCCATCACCGCAACGGGCAACATGACCGTCTGATCGGCTCGAGTCGCAGAAAAGTGCCAGGCGACGCCGCCGAAGAGCAACGCGTCGGTCAGACGATCTGAAACCGAGTCGAAGAATGCACCGCGCACCGATGCCGTGCCCGAGGCCTTCGCGACCGCACCATCAAGCGCATCGGGCACACCCGTGAGAATCAGGAAGAGAAGACCGAGGCTCAGATTGCCCGTACCTATCGCGACCGCCGCCGCTCCGGCCATCACGATGCCGGTCACCGTGATGACGTCAGCGCTTATCCCGGTTCGCCTGAGGCTGGCACCGATCGGCACGAGTGCACGATCGACCGTGCCGCGCCAGTTTCCATCAAACATTCAACGCCCTCCTCGAGGGTAAGACGTTTCAATGGTAGTCGCTCAGGTCATCTCTTCTACGTTGGGCAGGGGCTGGCCATGTTCACAATACGATCGCCACAAGATCTGCGATCATGTGCGCCTGGCCTTGGTGGTTGTAGATCGTGAAGCCAACGGGCCCGGCGCCTCTGAGCGAAACCATCGACAGATTTGGCACGATCTGTCCGGGTGATGCGTTGAGCGTCGACGCGTTGGGGCGTTTGGGCAGTCGGCGGGGATAGAGGGTCGCGAACGTCTCAGCGGTGACCTCCGACGCCGTAATATTGATGAACGCGCCAGCGGGCTGAAATCCGACCACAGATGTCAGAAAGCCTGTGTCGACCGACACGGTCGATCCTGCGAAAACGGGCTGTTGTCGGCTTCGAGTGTCCAGAACGCGGGCGGGATGAAAGGCCACGACCCGCCCGGCGTCAGCTTTGGGATCCGTCGCTTTGGTGTAGTAGCCGACGACATCGGCGAGAAGGTCGACCGTACCGACGTGGTTGTAGAGCCCGATCGCACCACCTTCGCCGAGTTTCACCGTTACCAGATTTGCGCGGGTGTCGCCCGCCACGAGGTTGAGGTTGCTTGCATTTGGACGAGTCATGCCGTAGGGAAACGCTGTTACGAACGTCGACTCGGCGACATTGGTCGCTGTTACGTTCATCACGACCGCTGTAGCGTTCCTTGGAACCGGGCCCCTTCCAGACACCGCCAGACGGATCTCCTCGTGTTTCGATACCTGTTTGCGGGCAGCGCCGAGACCGATCCGTGTATCGAGTAGTCGAACGGGACTCGTCGGTCGCAAGCGATCCCCTATGACCTCACTACCTATGTCGGTGTAGTAGCCGGCAACATCGACGATGACATGCGCGGTGCCAGAAACATATATCCGAGCTCGCCCCTTAGGCCCGACGGCAGTAACAACTTGGTTGGCGACCACCTCTGACGGTCCGAAGTTGTGCGTCGATGCGGTTGGGGCCTTGTAACAACAGGGGTAGACAACCGCATAGCCCGATGCCCCTGCACCGATCACTGTTACGTTCAGGACAGCGGCATGCACCTTTTCGGCGGGAATCCCGGCTCGTCCCGCGACATCGAAGGTCAGAACCGACCGACCAGAACGTGGTGCGGCCGAGCCTGAACCGAGTCCCGTGCGGGTATCGACGATCCTCGTCGGTGCAAGCGGCACAAACTCTCCGCCTCGCGAATAGCTCTGTTCAGCTGCGACGGCGTCCATCGGCGCCGCTGCAAAGCTGAGGAGAGAGCCCGTCAGGGCGACGAGGGCTAAGAATGAGGATGGTCGAAGTCGCACACCTCTAGATCGGCAACAACGGGTCTCGTATTGAGCTTTGCTCGGGTATTGGCCCCGTCGCCAGACCATTGGTTTGAAAACCGATTAAGGCTGGTCCTCGTCCCAGTCCTCGGGGTTCGCTTCGACGAACTTGGCGATCACGGCTCCGTCGACACCATCGACCAGGACGAGCCCGCGCTGATCGGGGGGATCTTCACCGCTGTAGACCAGAACGCGCCAAGTCGGTCTGCTGCGAATTCCCCGCCACGCCATTGCGGCGGACGCATGCCCGACGGCAAACCCAACCGCGCCGGTGGCGGCGACGAGCGCCTCCTGCTCGTCGTAAGCGAGATTCCAACCCGCCTGAAGGTGGTAAAGACCCAACAGTGCTAGGCCAATCGCTGCAGCCAGGTAGCCGTCGTTGATGAGGGCCGCGTCGTCGGCTTTAGTCGCCCACAGGACGGCACAAATGGTGGCTATGACCAGGTACAACACGCCCGGAATTCGTCGACGGTTGTTGTTCGGGAACAGATAGGGACCGACATGGCCACTTGCGTCAAGATCGTCGGGCAACTGGTCGGTTACCTCTGCATCACTGATCTGTTCGTCGTCAGGCCTTTCACCAATGGACGCTGCGCTCAAAACAGGGTCGCCGTCCTCGCTGGGTTGGCCCCCTGGGGCTGCATCTTCTTCATTCACGACGCTTACGCTAACCGCCCGAAACGGTGCCCCAACACGCTCGCAGCTTCTCCCACGTATCGATAAGCGACTCGGGCAGCACGCGCACGTTTGCGGTCGACGTCATGAAGTTGGTGTCGCCGGACCAGCGAGGCACACAGTGCACGTGGAGATGTTCGGGCAACCCTGCTCCCGCGCCTACTCCAAGGTTGATACCTATGTTCACACCGTCGGGAGCAAACGCCGCGTCAAGGACCGCAACCGCTGTGCGCACCGTGTCCCACATTTCTCGATGTTCGTCCTCGCTCAGTCCTGCGAGATCGGGAACCGCTCGCCGCGGCATGACGAGCATGTGTCCGTTGGAATAAGGGTATGCATTGAGGACGACGAAGGTCAGCTCGCCGCGGTGCACGATGAAGGTTTCGGAGTCGTCCAACTCCGATTGTTCGATGCTCTCGAAGAGCGAAAGCCCCGGCTCTGGCGAGAGCCGAGCCTCGTCGTCGGCGATGTAACCCGAGCGCCAGCCCGCCCAGAGTTGGTCGAGTTGGTTCATCGCCGCTGCGCAACCTCGTCGGTCACGCGTTCGATGAATGTCTCCAACGCAACGTCTCGCTCAACTTCGGCCACGCCACGTTCGTTGACACCAACCGTCGATGCGCCGACATCATCGTCGCCCACAACCAAGACGTAGGGAATCTTGGCGATCTTGCCATTCCTTACCCTCTTGCCGAGCGGCTCGTTGCGGTCAACATCGACTCGGAGCCCGACCGAACGAAGACGCTGCACAACCTCGTCTGAGTAGTCGTCGTGTGCGTCTGCAACAGGCAGGACGCGCACCTGGATCGGTGCCAGCCATGTCGGAAAAGCGCCCGCATAGTGCTCGAGAATAACCGCGAAGAATCTTTCGATCGAGCCCATCAGCGCCCGATGGATCATGACCGGCTGATGCTTCTGGCCATCAGCGCCGATGTAGCTGAGCTCGAATCGTTCGGGCAGGTTGAAGTCGAGTTGCAATGTCGAGAGCTGCCACGAGCGACCGATTGCATCGCGCACGTCGATATCGATCTTGGGTCCGTAGAAGGCCCCGCCTCCCTCTTCGACGACGTAGGGCAACTCTGCGGTCTCAAGAGCATCGCGCAGACCCGAGGTCGCCATATCCCATAGGTCATCGGAGCCGACCGACTTCTCGACGGGCCGAGTCGACAGTTTCGCTTGGAATTCGTCGAACCCGAATGCCCTCAACACGGACAAGACGAAATCGAGCAGCGAAGCCAACTCATCTTGCAACATGTCGGTTGTACAGAAAATGTGACTGTCGTCCTGAGTGAACCCGCGGCTGCGCAGCAGACCGTGCACGGCCCCAGAGAGCTCGTACCGATAAACGGTCCCTAGCTCGAACAGTCGAATCGGCAGATCGCGATACGAGCGCTGCGACGACCGATATATCATCACGTGAAACGGGCAGTTCATTGGTTTGGGGTAGTAGGTAGTCCCGTCCATCTCCATGGGCGGGTACATGCTGTCGGCGTAAAAATCGAGGTGCCCACTGGTCTCCCACAGCATGGACTTGGCGATGTGGGGACTAAAAACGAGTTCATATCCGCCCTCTTCATGGCGGTCTCGGCTGTAATCCTCCATCACCCGTCGGACCTGCGCGCCCTTTGGATGCCAGACCGCTAGTCCGGGACCAAGTTCCTCTGGCCACGAGACGAGGTCCAGCTCGGTCGCGAGGCGGCGGTGATCGCGCTTCTCAGCCTCGGCAAGCATGTGGAGGTGCTGCTTGAGCGCCTTGCGTGATGCCCAAGCTGTGCCGTAGATGCGCTGGAGCATTGGGCGTTTCTCATCACCACGCCAATAGGCCCCGGCGACACTTCGCAAGGCAAAGTGCCCGAGTCGCGAGGTTGACGGAACGTGCGGACCCCTGCACATGTCAACGAAATCGGGGGTATTGCGGTAAAAGCTGATGGCATCTCCGCCGCTGATCTCGTCGTCGAGATCGGAATCGGCGACCTCGGGGTTAGAGACCGACTCGATGATCTCCTGCTTGAACGGATGCCCCTCCATGATTTCAAGCGCCGAGGTTGCATCGACCTCACTGCGCTCGAAAGGCTGACCCTGCTCGATGATCTCGCGCATTCGTGCATCGATCGCCTCGAGCGACTCGTCGGTGAGCGTGGCGCCCTCGGGCAGCTCGAAGTCGTAATAAAAGCCGTTCTCGATGGCGGGGCCGATAGCGAACGTCGCTCCCGGATAGAGCCCGAGCACGGCCTGAGCCAGCACATGCGCAGTTGAGTGCCTCAGGATCTCGAGTCCCTCCGCGCTGTCCTCGGTAATAACGGCAACCGATGCACCGTCGCTCAACCCGACGCCGAGATCGACCAGTTCGCCGTTCAGTTCAAGCGCGAGCGCTGCTTTGGCGAGGCCTGGACCGATGTCCGCGGCGAGATCGGCGCCGGTCGCACCGACCTTGAGTGTGCGCGCAGAACCGTCCGGGAGAGTTACCTGCAGAGTCGACATAGGTCCTTCAGGTTAGTGGTGCGGTCGTCGCACCATCGTGTGATTTGAGGGACGCGCCCCGAACGCTCACCTATGCAGCGGTTGTGAGCACCGTTGCGCTGGAAGGCCGATCGTCTTCCGTCGGCTTATTCGCGTACTCGTTCAGGTAGTCCTGGCCGGACAGACTCGCGATCTCGAACATCAACTCGTCGGTAACGGTACGCAGTCCCAGGTGATCGGAAATACCTCTACAGCGGGCACCGACATCTATCGGTTCACCAAACCGCACCTCGACAGGTCGAAACGGACTGGGAACGGATTGGTCCGGCGGTTGAAGCTCCCTGGTGCCAACAATGCCCACGGGAATAATGGGGGCGCCTGTTCGAACCGCCAAACGCGCTGGTCCGGTCTTGCCTTTGTGTAGGACCCCGTCGCGGCTTCGTGTGCCCTCAGGATAAATACCGAAGAACTCGTCGGCTTCGAGGACCCGCGCTGCGGTGTCGAGGGCTGCCTGCGCGGCATCACCGCCGCTTCGGTCGATCGGGATCATTCCCAACGCAGGGAACAGGCGACGTGTCTTCCAGCTATCGAGGTACTCGGCCTTGCCGACGAAGGTGATCCGGCGGGCCAGCGTCATCGGCAAGACAAACGAATCGATGACCGAAACGTGGTTGGGACACAGGATGGCCGGCCCGGTCGTCGGCAACATCTCGGCACCGGTGACGTGAATGCGCCACAACGAACGAAAGATCGGCGACAGCACTATCTTGGCTGCTCTCTGAATCTGCCCTTCGCGTTCGCTCACGAATTCATCATGCCAGACCGCGGCTCTCGGAGTTGGCTCAGTTCAGTCTTTTGGACAGATGCCGAGCAATGCAGACGCGGCCCTGACGCCGTGACCGGCCCGTACAGCGTCATCGATCATCGAGATAGCAGAGGGCACATCGAGGTCATCGTCGAGGGCGGCTCGCACTTCGGCCACCGCCGCGTTTCCAGGACCAGCTCCGCACCAGCGAGCCACGCGCTCCGCGGCGAGTCCCAGCCGCTCCGGATGCCACTCAAAGTCATCTCGATAGTGTTCGGTGATCAGCGAGAGCCGAATCACCGATGCAGGGTATTCGCGGCGTAGATCCCTTACGAACACGAGGTTGCCGAGCGACTTGGACATCTTCAGGCCCTGGTAGTGCACGAGCCCGCGGTGTAGCCAGTGCCCAATGACAGAGCCGTCGCCGACCACAGCCTGGATATAGGCACATTCGTGATGCGGTATCAACAGGTCACGGCCGCCTCCGTGTACGTCGATGAAGCCGCCGAGTTCGCGTTGGGCGAGCGCGCTGCACTCGATGTGCCAGCCCGGTCGACCCGAACCCCACCGCGACTCCCAGGACGGCTCGCCGACACGAGAGGGCTTCCACAACACGAAATCGAGCGGGTGACGCTTCGATGCAGAAGGAGCGTCGTCTCCGGCACAGCTAGCTAGGAGTTCATCGTCGCCAAGACCGCTGAGCGTTCCAAAGCGCGCTCTGGGATTGACTGCGACCGTATCGAAATAGACGGTCCCATCGACTTCATAGGTTGCTCCGGCCCGCTCGATTCGAGCGATGTAGCCACGGATGTCTGGGATTGCCCCCGTTGCCCTGGGCTCACGCCACACATCGATCAAATCGAGTGCCGCCATGTCTTCGTCAAAGACCGCTAGCTGCTCGGTTGCCAGATCGAGGTAATGGACGCCGAGCTCGGCGGCGCGCGCCAAGATCCCGTCGTCGACATCGGTGATGTTGCGCACGCCATCGACTCGATTTCCGAGATCGACGAGTCGGCGAGCCAGCAGATCGAACGTCAGATAGGTGGCTGCCTGGCCGAGATGCGTGGCATCGTAGGGCGTGATTCCACACGAATAGAGCCGGATCGGGTCATCGTGATCTCCCGCACGATCACGAAGGGGAAACACCCCACCGCGGTTCGTGTCGTACAGCCTCATCGAGGGTCAATCAGCAAGATCTATGCCGGTGAACTTGACCGCCGCACGCGTCTTGTAGCGGACATTGAGTTGCAACAGCACCGCGGTGAATGCCTCGATCGCCATAGCGTTCGATAGATGCCCGGCGTCGAGTGCACGCAGACCCGGGATCAGGTTGACGAGATCCATCGCCACCAAAGTTGCGGAGGAATGGTCACTGCACACCAGCACGTCCGAGTCGACGTCCTGCTCGATGTTCGCAAGCTCGTTCGCCGGTACGTGATGCATGCCTGCGGCGACGAAGGCGCTCGGCACCTCGGCCTGCACGGATGCCGAAACCGACCCTCGAGGAGGCACGAGAGGCAAGAACTCGTCTCCGACCTTTTGTAGTGCATTGGACATGCAGATCACCACCTTGCCGCCGAGATGGTCTGCGACCGAGGACGCTGTACCAGCGGCTGCATCCCACGGGGTTGCGATGATGACAATCTCCCGCTGCGCGGCGGCGGAGTTCTCACCAGCCTTGATCATCAGGTCATGTGTTGGCCACGCGGATACGATTTCATCTCGCACTTCGAGGGCCCGGTACTTCGAACGTGAACCGATCGTGACGTCGCAGCCGACCGAGGCGAGCCGCGCAGCGAGCGCTCGACCGGCTGGCCCGGTTGCGCCTAGCAATCCAATCTCCATGTCCCGACGGTACCTGTACATTCCGCCCTAGGTCGTTGTCGGGACTATCGTCTGCGACGGAAACAACACCTTGGAGATTCGCAGTGGGCATTCTGGAGAACAAGAACATTGTCATCACAGGCGTGTTGACCGACGCGTCGCTGGCCTACGGGGTGGCACAACGAGCTCTCGATGAGGGGGCAACGGTCGTGTTGACCGGCGCTGGTCGGGGCATGCGCCTTACCGAACGCACCGCCCGCCGCCTGTCGAGCGAGGTCACGGTGCTCGAGCTCGACGTGTCCGACCAAAGCCAAATCGATTCGGTACGCGATGAACTCGCGTCGACACTCGGACGAGTGGACGGGGCGCTTCACGCAATCGGCTTTGCTCCCCAGGTCTGTCTCGGCGAGGACTTTATGGCTGCGACGTTCGATGATGTCAAGGTTGCCCTCGAGATCTCGTCATACAGCCTCAAGTTCTTGGCCGATGTCGTTGCCCCACTCATGACCGAAGGCGGATCGATCGTCGGACTCGACTTTGACGCGACGGTGAGCTGGCCGGTCTACAGCTGGATGGGGGTGGCCAAGGCTGCGCTCGAATCGACGAACCGCTATCTGGCGAGGGCCCTCGGTGCGCAGGGGATTCGGTGCAACCTGGTGGCCGCCGGACCTATCCGAACGCTCGCGGCGAAATCGATCCCAGGATTCGATGCGTTCGAAGAGGCGTGGGGTCCACGTGCTCCTCTCGGCTGGGACATCAACGACTCGACACCGGTCGCGAAGGCATGCGTCGCGTTGATGTCGGACTGGTTCGACGCGACGACCGGCGAGATGATCCACGTGGATGGCGGGTTCCACTCCACCGGCATCTGAACGTCTAACTGCTGCTTTTTTGTTTTTCTGACCGCTAGAGCGCCCTTTTCGGCATCCCAGCGGTCAGAAAAACAGAAAAGCAGGTTCAACAGGCTGCCGCGACCGTCTGATAGGGGTTGACTGCGTTTCCATAGACGCCCTGGTGGATTTCGAAATGTAGGTGAGAAGTAGACGCATTGCCGGTCGAACCGACATAACCGATCACCACCCCAGCCTCGACCGACCCACTGTTGCCGTATCCGCTCAGATGTGTGCCGTAGTAGTAGTTGCCATCGTTGCCAGCGAGATGAAACGACAGACCACCGAGGCTGTTGCCACGATGTTCGACGGTGCCTGACACCGGCGCAACGACAGGCGTTCCCGACGCCGCCATCATGTCGACGCCTTGATGCGAACGCCCGCCAGAACGAGGATCGCCCCAGCTGTCGACGAAACTAACGGGACCTTGCACGGGGCAGATCCACGAACCGCTCGCAATCGGAGTTGTGGGCGCCTCCGGCTCCGGTTCGGGTTCGCTAGTCGAATCCTCGTCCTCGCCGTCGGTGGACTCATCGGGGTCGGGTGTGGTCGTCGAAGTCGCGGCCCGGGCCGCCTCGGCTTGTTCGGCCGCGCGACGGGCGGCCTCGACCTCTGCCTCGATCCTCGCCCGGTCCTCGGCCTCGAGGCGGGAGAGAACCGCTTCGAGCTGATCGCTGTCTGCGGCCAACACGGCTAGCTCCTCGTCGATCTCAGCACGGGCCTTCGAGAATTTCTCCAACGCGACCTCTTGTTCGAGTTCGGTCTCGAGCAACGCCTCGGCGGCGTCAGGATGATCGATTCGAGCCAACAGACGGCCGGCGAGGCTGCGTACACAGGGATTGTCATCGGACAGCGCCGAGGCGAGTTCGTCTATTGCTTCGGCGCCATCGATGTGGCTGACCACCCATGCGGCCGTGGCCGCCG
>JADFOM010000231.1 GCA_022562835.1 Acidobacteriota bacterium
TTGCGGGAACGGTCTGGTCGGCGTTCGAGAAATCGAAGGCCGACGTCAGGTCGCCGCACACCGTGCGCCGCCACGGCGTGATGTTGGTTTCCTGCAGCCCGAAGCGCGCTTCCAGGAAGCGGATCACCGAGGTGTGATCGAACACCTGCGAGTTGACCTTGCCGCCCTTCGACCACGGCGAGATCACGAACATCGGCACGCGCGGGCCGAGCCCGATCGGCACGTCGCCGCTGGCCGAGCCGTCCGATGCGGCGCCGCTGCTCGCGACGAATTCGGCGGCCGTCGAGACCGTCGACTGCCCGGTGCCCGCAGCGGCGCTGGCCGGGACGGCCGGCGGCATGTGATCGAACAGCCCGTCGTTCTCGTCGTACATGACGAGCAGCACCGTGCTGGCCCATACCGCCGGATTCGACGTCAGCGCATTGAGGACGTTGCTCACGTACCATTCGCCGCCGCTCGCGGCCCACGACGGATGTTCGCAGTACGCGTACGGGGCGGCGATCCACGACACCTGCGGCAACGTGCCGTTGGCGACGTCGGCCCGCAGCTGGCTGAAGAGGTTCGTGTCGTATTCCTTGCCGCCGCCTGACGGGTCGATCTGCGTGCCGTTGAGCGCCGGCGCGAGCGGATCGCTCGCACCAAGGTTCTGGTACTGCTTGAAGTTCAGGATGACGTTGTCGCCGTAATTGCCGTTCCACCAGAGATCGCTTTTCGAGCCGTTGTATTCGCCGTAGCCATGGCCGGCATCCAGCCCGTTGCCCTTGTCCTGGTAGAACTTCCACGTGACGCCGGCCGTGTTCAGGCGCTCCGGCATCGTGGTCCAGCCGGTGCCGGTCATCGTGTTGGTCGTGTACGGCGAATAGCCGGGGACGTTGCCGCAGCAACCGGTCCACAGATACAGGCGGTTCGGGTCCGTCGGGCCGAGCATCGAGCAGTGGTACGCGTCGCACACCGTGAACGCGCTCGCCAGCGCGTAGTAGAACGGAATGTCGTTCTGCGTGAAGTAGTACATCGTGCCGCTGGTCTTCGCGGCGGTCCAGTTGTCGTAGCGGCCGTTGTTCCAGGCGCTGTGCGTGGTGCCCCAATCGTGAGGGAGGTCGCCGTAATAGGTGTCGCCGTTCGCCGTGCCGGAGGGCGAGGACGGGTTGAACGGGAACACGTAGGACAGCATCCAGGGTTGCCGCCACACCGGATAGCCGCTCGAAATCACGACCGGCCGCGGATCGCCGAAGCCTCGCGCACCGCCCAGCGTGCCGAGGTAGTGGTCGAACGAGCGGTTTTCCTGCATCAGGATCACGACGTGCTTCACGTCCTGGATCGTGCCGGTCACGGTGGCCGCTGGCCGGTCGGGTGTGTGCGGGGGAGCTTGCCACTGCACGGTGGGTTGCTCCTGGACCTTTGTGCTCTCTCGGGGATTAGATCGATCGACCATGACTCGATGATCCTCGACGTCGGGCCCGGAACTTTCGGAGACGTGCTCGAGGACGAACTTTCTGAGCGAGGCCTCACCGTCGGGCACTGGCCGCAGTCGGTGCAACTCTCGACGGTTGGTGGCTGGGTCGCGTGTCGCGGTGCCGGTCAACTCTCGAACCGCTACGGCAAGATCGAGGACATGGTCATCGGCCTCGATGTCGTGCTCGCAGACGGATCACTGATTCACACCGGTGGTCATGCGCGGGTCGCGGCAGGACCCGATCTAGATCAGGTGTTCATCGGGTCCGAGGGAACTCTCGGTGTGATCGTCGGGGTGCGGCTGAGGCTGCACTATCTCCCGGGCGCCCCGATCGACCGTGCCTACGGGTTTGGCGACTTCGGACAAGCCAACGAAGCATGCAGACACATCATGCAGAGGGGTGTGACGCCTGCGGTGTTGCGCGTATACGACGCGTTCGAGGCCGGGTCTCGTTACGACACCGGCGACCTGTCGGTGCTGTTGGTGCGTGAACTCGGCGACCCAGCTGCCGCTGAGGCTGTCATCGGTGTTGTCGACGACGAATGTGCCGACGCCGAGCGTCTCGACGACGGACTTGTTCAAGCGTGGTGGGAACATCGCAACGACGTCTCCGCACTCGAGTCGCTGACCAACAACGGATTTGGTGTCGACACGATGGAGGTCACGGTCCGATGGGGCGATCTAGCAGCGGCCTATCACGGTGTCTGTGCAGCGATCGGTGCAGTCGAAGGCACCAGGCTGGTCTCCGCACACCAGTCCCACGCCTATACCGACGGTGCATGTCTCTATTTCACGTTCGTGACCCGCCCCGATGACCCGGCCGATCGGGAGAGCTGGTACGTCGAAGCCTGGAACGTTGGTGCCCGAACCGCTCTCGAGCATGGTGCCTCGCTAAGTCACCATCACGGCATCGGCCTCAATCGCAGCCGATTCATGCGCGAGGCACTCGGCAGCGCACACGCGGTGTTGGTCTCCATTAAGACCGCGCTCGACCCAAACGGCATTCTCAATCCCGGCAAGTTGGGGCTCCCGGACCCATTCGGAGATCAGGCCTGGCCGTGAAGATCCTGGCGATCGACGTCGGCAGCACCACCGTCCGCGCGATTGTCTATAGCGACGATGGTGCCCGTCTCGCCGGGCGCTCTGCACCCTTGGCCGTACAGGCGCCCAACCCGGGCAGCGTCGAATTCGATGCGAAGGCACTCGCAAGCTCGGTTACCGAGATGGCGGACGCGTTGTGCACAGCGCACGACGTCGACGTGATCGGCATAACAAACCAACGCAGCTCGACGGTGCTGTGGGACCCGAAGGACGGTGAGGTTCTAGGGCCGGCAATCGGGTGGCAGGACAACCGCACGATGAAGCGCTGTGCCGAACTGAACGAAGCCGGCATCGTCACGTTCGCGAACCAGACACCTACAAAGGCGGCCTGGCTTTGGGACCAGGTCGATCCTGGCCGTGTGCGCGACCTTCGTCTAGGCACTATCGACAGTTGGTTGACATGGTGTCTGAGCGGCGGGGCTGTTCACGTGAGCGACGTCACCAATATGGCCGCGGCGGGACTCTTGGACTTCGCCGGCGAGAACATAGCGGTCGATGTGCTCGACGCGTTATCGATCCCTCACGGGGCACTTCCGACGCCCGTTCCGACTAGCGGCGAAATCGTCGAAGCAACCGCGCTCGAGCGACGTCCGAGAATCACTGCATTGGCCGGAGACCAACAAGCGTCACTCGTCGGTCATGGATGCCGCCGCGCAGGTGACGCGAAATTGACCGTCGGCAGCGGGTTGAGCCTCGATGTAATCATCGATGATCAGCACGTGGTTTCGGGCGTGTCCGGCTGCTTCCCGATCGTGGCCTGGCGCCGTGGCGATCATGTCACGAGAGGGTTCGAAGCGATCGATCTCTCGGGCGGATCGACGCTCGAATGGTTGTGTGATCTCGGGTTGTTCGCCGACCCGGAGGACCTGGTGGCCCAAGCCCTAGAGGTCGATGATGCCGCGGGAGTTGTCGTTGTCCCGTCGCTGAGCGGGTTCGGGACGCCGAGTTGGGATGTCGGCGCGACCGGAGCGATCTATGGCTTGACCCTTGGAGTAGGTGCAGCACATCTCGCGCGCGCTGCGCTTCTCGGCATCGCCATGCGAGCCGCCGAGCTATTCGACGCGGCGGTCGACGAGCTCGGTCATGATCTCGACGGTCCGTTGGCGCTCGATGGCGGTCTCACGCGCAGCCACGAATTCACGAGCTGGGTTGCCGACGCCTGTGGCCATAGCCTCGCAATCGCTGACGATCCTGAGGTCACCTCCAGAGGTGCGGCGACCTTGGCGGCGGCCGGAGCGGGGCTCGCGCATGCTTCTGACGAGATGCCCACCGCCTTCACCGTCACACACCACATTGTCGAACCACAACGTTCGATCGATCGCTCGGAATGGAACGAGGCGGTTCGTCGCACTCGACAGGCCTGAGCTGGCTAGCTGGCACGATCGAGTGGCCGGTGACACGATGGACGATATGACAACATTTGCCTGGGACAGCACGACCGACGATGTCACAGACGGCATCGATCTGTCCGACATGACCGCGGTGATCACGGGTTCGTCGAGCGGACTCGGCGTTGAAACGGCCCGAGCGCTTGCGGCACGCGGCGCTCGGATCATCGGCGCCAACCGTGCCGGCGACAAGAGCGTCGCTGCGCTCGACGCGTTGCGCGCGGAAGTGCCCGGAGTCGATGCGGCAATCGTCGACCTCGACCTCGGGTCGCTGGCATCGGTGCGTTCGTGCGCGCAGCAGATCCATGACATCACCGACAGAGTGGACATTCTGATCAACAACGCTGGCGTGATGGCGACGCCGCAGGAGGCAACCACCGATGGATTCAAGCGGCAGTTCGGCACGAACCATCTCGGCCATTTCCTTTTGACCCGCGAGCTGCACGACCTGCTCGCCAGCGGCGGTAAAGGTGGCGGTGCAAGAGTTGTGTGCCTCAGCTCTGCGGGTCATTGGGGCAGCGCTGTCGATCTTGACGACCCCAACTACTCAAACCGGCCATACGATAAATGGGAGGCCTACGGACAGTCGAAGACTGCGAACGCGTTACATGCGCACGAGATCTCAATTCGCTACCGCGAGGACGGTATCAGCGCCTTTTCGGTGCACCCGGGCGTGATAATGACCAACCTCGCTCGGTATCTCACCGAACAA
>JADFOM010000232.1 GCA_022562835.1 Acidobacteriota bacterium
GGTCGCGACGCATCGACAATGCAAGTGTGCCCTCTTCGTCGACCGTACGTCCCACCACGATGCCAGCCCCGCTGTCCGAGAGTGCAGCCAGCATCGCTTCGGGGGTGCCTGTAAGAAACGCGACGTCGGCGTTGAAGATCAGAATCGGGCCGGGAGGAATCGCTGCGAGCGCAAGGTTTATCGCCTTCGCGTAGCCGAGGTTGCCACCTGCCTCGATCACAGCATCGTCGCCGAGAATCGAGACCGCAATCTCGACTGACCCGTCGGTTGAACCGTTGTCGACCACGAGGGTGTCGATCGCTGTCACCGACGCCAGCGCAGGCAGGAGGCGTTCCAAGTCCGCCCTCGTGTTGTAGGAGACGATGATCGCTACTGGTTTAGTGCGCGGGCCATCCACAGTGCCACACTGCTCGTCATGGAATTCGATCGTCACCGCGTCTCCCTGGGCACTCCTGTGGACCTCGGCCAGTACCCGCCCGACGATACGGGAGAATGGGAGCGAGGAAAGGCCAAGAAGCGTTTCAAGGACCTCAATCGGCAGCTCGAGACGCTTCAGGAGTTGTTGTACGCGCAGGGAAAGGAACGCCTGCTAGTCGTCTTGCAAGCCATCGATGCGGGTGGGAAGGACTCGACGATTCGGAAGGTCTTCGATCGTTGCAATCCCCAAGGAGTGCACGTCACCAGTTTCAAAAAGCCATCGAGCCGTGAAGTTGCTCATGACTACCTTTGGCGGGTTCATCCCCATGTTCCTGGAGATGGCGAGATATCGGTCTTCAATCGCAGCCACTACGAGGACGTGCTCATCGCAAGGGTCCACAATCTCGTGGAGGAAGAAGTTTGGTCACGTCGCTACGCGCACATCCGCAACTTTGAACAGATGCTGGTCGAAGAAGGCGTCACCATTCGCAAGTTTTTCCTCCAAATTTCGCCTGAGGAACAACGTGCACGGTTCCAGCGCCGCCTCGACGACCCAGCAAAACACTGGAAGTTCGACCTCGCAGATCTGTCAGAACGCGATCGTTGGGCCGACTATCAGGCTGCATTCGAGGACATGTTGTCCGAAACCAGCACTGCGGATTCCCCGTGGTACGTGATCCCTGCAAATCACAAGTGGTATCGCAACCTGGCGATTTCAAAAATACTCGTGGACACACTCGATGGCCTCCACATGTCGTATCCACCCGCCGCGCAGGGTCTCGACCAGATCATCATCAACGACGTGCCCTAGCGAGTCACCGGTAGGCCCGATCCGGCTTTGCCGGTCGGGTCGGAATGTCGACATGCGCGAGTTGTGAGCGCCAGCGAGCAACTCGGTTAGTGAGTGAGCGTCAGCGATCGAACGGCTTCTGCGTATGAGCGACGCCGAAGGCGCCAGCGCGATGTTGTGAGCATCAGCGAGCAACTCGAAGGAACCCGAAGGGTTCCCTCGAACTAGCAGTTACTAACGGTAGACCCGATCCGGCTTTGCCGGTCGGGTCGGGTAGCGCTTGCGTTCTGCGTATGAGCCGCACGGAGTGCGGCGAACTAGCAGCAATTATCAGGCAGACGCCACCGCGAGTCGGATGTTCGCGCGTTCTAACGCTTGAGCGGCCACCGGATCCGACTCATCCGCCGCCAACGCATCGACGGCCCGCTGTTTCGCTGCCTCTGCACGAGCGACGTCAATTTCATCGGCCGCTTCGGCCATATCGCTGAGGATCGTCACACGCTCACCGGTTACCTCGATGAAGCCGCGATGCAACGCAAAACGATCCTCACCGTCGGGGCGGATGACCTTGGCCTGATGGATTTGCAGCACGCCGAGGAACGGGACGTGACCGGTCTGAAAGGCGATGTCTCCGCCCTCGACGGTGCGAGCAACCACCATCGTGGCTTCACCCGAATACCGGATGGCCTCGGGCGAGACGACCTCGACCTGCAACATCAGGAATCGGCCTGGAGTTCGGCAGCCTTGCGTTCGGCGTCCTCAGCGCCACCCACCATGAGAAATGCCTGCTCGGGAAGGTGATCAAGATCGCCATTGATCAGGGCCTCGAACGAGTCGATGGTCTCCGCGGCGCTGGTGAAGATACCTGGTTGACTGGTGAAGACCTCGGCGACGAACATCGGCTGGGACAAGAACCGCTCGATCTTGCGTGCGCGGTCGACGGTGACACGGTCCTCTTCGGTGAGTTCGTCGAGACCGAGGATCGCGATGATGTCCTGCAGCTCCTTGTAGCGCTGGAGAATCTCCTGCACCGAACGCGCCACGTCATAGTGACGCTGACCCACAACCTCGGGCGAGAGAATCGTCGAGGTCGACGACAGCGGGTCCACCGCTGGGTAGATACCCAGCGCTGCGATCTCGCGGCTCAACTCCGTCGTACCGTCGAAGTGGGTGAAGGATGTGAACGGAGCGGGATCGGTGTAGTCGTCGGCGGGCACATACACGGCCTGCAGCGACGTAATCGACCTACCGCGCGTCGACGTGATGCGCTCTTGGAGATCGCCCATCTCGTCTGCCAGAGTCGGCTGGTAACCCACCGCTGAGGGCATACGGCCAAGCAGGGTCGAGACCTCCGAGCCTGCCTGCACGAAGCGGAAGATGTTGTCGATAAACAGCAGAACGTCCTGGTGCTGCACGTCGCGGAAGTACTCGGCCATTGTGACGCCGCAGAGGCCGACGCGCAGACGCACACCGGGTGGCTCATCCATCTGGCCGAAAACGAGTGCAGCCTTGGAAAGCACCGACGCCTTGCCGTCACCCATCATTGTTTCGCCCATCTCCAAGAAGAGATCGGTTCCCTCACGAGTCCGCTCACCCACGCCGGCGAACACCGACACACCACCATGATTGGTGGCTACACGGGTGATCATTTCCTGGATCAGCACGGTCTTGCCGACTCCGGCGCCACCGAACAGGCCGATCTTGCCGCCTTCTTTGTAAGGCGTCAGAAGGTCGATTACCTTGATGCCGGTTTCGAACATCTTTGTCGACGGCTCAAGCGCATCGAAGGCCGGCGGATCTCGGTGGATGTCCCAGCGCTCGGTGACCTCAAGGCTGTCAACGGGCACATCTAGTGGTTCACCCATCACGTTCCACACGTGGCCGAGGGTGACGTCGCCGACCGGCATCTGCATGCCGTGCCCGGTGTTTATGACCGTGGTACCGCGTTTGAGGCCATCGGTCGGCTTCATCGAAATAGCACGGACGCGGTGCTCGCCGATCTGTTGCGCAACCTCCGCGGGGACCGAAATATCTTCGCCATCGACAGTCACCGTGAAACGAAGTTCCATGTTGATCTCGGGAAGAAATCCGGCCGGAAACTCCACGTCCACGACGGGGCCCGCGATCGCGACGACCCGCCCGTTCTTCAGTTCAGTCTCGGTCATGGTCATCGGGAGGATGCCTCCTGGGTTTGTTCGAGCAATTGTGCAAAGTCGACGTCATCGTCGTCGCTCAATGCTTCAGCGCCACCGACGATCTCCATGATCTCGGTGGTGATTCCATCTTGGCGAGCCTGGTTCATCTCGCGTGTGAGGTTGTGGATCAGATCCTCGGCTGCGTCGGTCGCCGCCTTCATCGCACGTTGGCGACTCGCGTGCTCTGAGGCCGCTGCCTCGAGCATCGCACTGAACAGACGGGACTCGCAGTAGCGAGGGAGCAGCGATTCGAGAACGCTGTCGGCGGACGGTTCGAATTCGAACGAAGCGAGCTGTGCCGCGTCGCCTCCGCCGGCCTCGGCCATCGTCTTCGTCGCGCTAAGCGGAAGATAGCGGCGCACCGTGACCCTCTGGGTGCCCATCGTGATGAACTCGGTGTAGACGAGTTCAACCCGATCGACCCCGGCCGATTCGAACTGCGCAACAACGGCCTCAGCGACCTCCCGAGCATCCTCGTAGGTCGGCTTGTCGCTCATGCCTTTGTATTCGGCATCGATGTGATAGCCCCGGAAACGAAAGTAGTCAGACGCCTTCTTGCCGACCAGGACAAGCGAATAGTCGCCGCCGGCACTCTGGGCGGCCATAACCTCTTTTTCCGCCGCACGGATAACACCTGCGTTGTACGCGCCGGCGAGCCCACGGTCCGAGGTCAATGCGATCACGGCAGTGCGCGAAACGTTTTCGACATCGCGTAGCAGCGGATGATCTGACGACGCCCCGCCCGCAGCAAGGTTCTCGATCACAGCGGTGATGTGTCGCGCGTACGGCCTGGCTGCATTGGCGCGCTGCACTGCCTTGACGACTCTGGTCGCGGCTATCAGCTCCATTGCGCGAGTGATCTTCTTCGTCGACTGCACGCTTGCGATTCTGCGTTTGAGTTCGCGTTCCTTTGCGCCTGGCATGACCTATTGATCACCTTCGTCGCGGCGCGAGATGTCTTCCTCTGGCAGCGTTATGTCGCTGTCGACCAGAGCGCGACTGGCAGAGCCGGGGTCGGTGACATCGGGTTCGGCTTCGTCGTCGACGGTGGGTTCGAATGCATCTGCGAACTCGGCCAGAGCCCGACGAAATGCCTCCTCGTCGGCGATCTTGCCAGTGGAGACTATGTCGTCGAGCATGTCGTAACGGCTCTGCAGGCGATCCGGGACCTCGTCGTCCCACAGCCCCAAACGATAAATCCCGTGGCGGTCAGGGTCTCGGGCGTGACCTCGTCGAGTTC
>JADFOM010000233.1 GCA_022562835.1 Acidobacteriota bacterium
CGCTGCTCTCGCCATCGTCGACGATGAGCTCAACTACGTAATCACCCTCTGCGTCCCACGCATGGCTGACCTCGGGACCCGATCCAAGCACGCCGTCACCGAAGTCCCACCCAAATGACGTTGGCGCACCGCTCGAGCGATCGCTGAACGTGATCTGTTCGCCGATAAACGCTATCTGCGAGCTGTAGGTGAAGTTGGCGTCGAGGCTTCCATCCGGGTCGGGTTCCGACGGTGATTCTGGCGCGTCTTCGGGTGCCAATTGTTCGCCGGCGACGGCGACGTCGGTATCAGCGTCCGCGTCTTCGAGTGCGTTGATGAGGCCTAGGGTGGCCTCATCAGCGTCTAGGAGACTTTGGCCTGTCCCAGCGGCGGACTTGGATCCGTTTGAATCGGAGAACCCGACCTTGTCGACCGCGGCGAATAGCTCCCCATCGTCGAATATCGCCGCCTTAGCGCCCGTCGGTTCATTCGCCCAGACAATCCCGTTGAGGGCATGGAGTTCAAAGCCCACGTTTTGTACCGAGAACCGGTCTCGCCCTAAGAACTCAGGCGTGCGCAAGTCGAACGAAACAACCTCCCCGGTTCCAATGTCGCCGGCGTAGCCGAATCCATCCTCTGCCGCCGCAACCGAGAAGTCCCAGTCACCCTCCACCGCAACGGTGCTCGCACAGTTCGGCGATGTGTGATCGAACATCCATGACGTCGCTCCGTCGCTCGTCGCGACGAATGAGAAGCGGCCGTCTGAACCGGCTACGAGATCGTCCAGCTCGGCGTCTGTTGGGCAGGACACGAGCGAACCTCCGCTCGCTTGTGAGAGTGAGAACGATCCGTCACCAACCGCTAACAGCAGTGCGTCCCTACCCGACGGGATCAGATGTGACGGCGTGGCGACCCTACGGGAGGAGTCGCCATCCACCGAGATGTTATGGAGCCTCTCGGTGTCCGCAGAGTAGATCCACAGCCGCCCGGCCTCATCGACCACACGCTCGTCGGGAAAGCCATCGATCTCGATCTCGTCGAGGACGGCCAACGTTGCTGGATCGAGAACTCGCACCGAGCTCGGCTGGACCAGATACGCCACCTCCTCGGTGCCGAGGAGATCGAGTTCGCTACCGCCCGCCTCGGTGTCTAGAGAGCGCACGATGTCCTGGGTTGCTCCACTGAGCAAGGACACGGTCGAGCTGTTGCGGTCCAACACGACGGCAGCACCATTGCTTGTGACCGCGCTGAGTGAGTTTCCAGGTTCGGCCACCGTGGCGCGTGAGACGACCTCGCCCGTAGCTCCGCTGACAAAGACGACCGAGCCTGTCACTCCGGTCTCGAGCCACTCGCCGGCGTCGCTGAACCTGACGCTTGCAGAGTCGCTCGAACCCACGCGGACAGCAACTACCACGAGCGCGACAACGGCAAGAGCAGCAACGATCCGTTGCCATCGCTCGCGCGTCACACCTTCCACTTTTCTCCCTCATCTTCGTGCTTCATGCTTCGCCGCCAGATAGCCGATAGTAGTGCATCGTTCATGGCACCACACCGCGCCAAAGACCACGCACCGTCACCGCTACTCGCCATGCATACGATACATTTCAATATCTCACTATACGTGGTCGGATCAATGCCTGATGGCAGAGCTTCACCACGACACGAGAAGCGCGCGTCAGGCTGTAGAGAGCGACTTCACGGCATCGAGCAGCCCGTCAAAGCGCACTGCGTCAGCCTCGTACCCAGCGTTGACCGCTGAGCTAATGAGAGCGAAACGGTATCCGAGAGCTTCGGCCAAAGCACCGTCGGTGTCGTTCCGGTCACCCGCCACCACTCCCCCAGCCCCGAGTCGCTCGTGGACCATCACCTGAGTGGCGGCCTCGGGTTTGCCGCCGAATGTAGCCTGCACGCCAGTTGCGGCTGAGACAGCAGCGACTAGTGCCCCACAGCCGGGCCGCAACCCATCTGGGGTCGGAAACGTTGGATCGCGGTTTGTGGCGAGGAGACGGGCTCCCCCATCGACGGCCACCATGACCTCGCTGAGGCGCTCATAGTCGAAGCGGGGTTCAATTCCGATCACCACCGCGTCAGGCTTATCCAGGCCATCGGGCACTATCTCAGCCCCGCGGGCCAAGATCGCCTCATGTAGTCCCGGACCGCCCACGACCATGACCGCCTCGCCCACCTCGAGCAACGATGCGGTGGCCATCGCAGAGGTGATCACACCGTCGAGGGCGTCTATTCCTATCGCCGCGAGACGCTCGGCGACCTCGTCACGCCGGTAGAACGAACTGTTCGTGACGAATATGACATCGTGACCGCGGGCCCTCAGCAAGGACACCGCCTCCGGAGCCCCTTCAAGCACCCGACCCGACAGCCAGACAACGCCGTCTAGATCGATTGCCCAGCCGCTCGTGAGCTCATCGGATCGCTCAGGCTCGTTCCTCGATCCTTCTGTTCGGCTCCTCAGTGCACGTCCCATGTCGCACCGGAATGCACCAGCGCCTCGAGATCTCCTGGACCACTGCGTTCGTTCGCGGCAACGAGCTGACGCGACGCCGCCCCGGCGTACTCGTCGCGTTGGAAGTCGCGGAACACGCCCACCGGGGTTGGCGTGGTCGGCGAGGAGGCGAGGCGCGACAACGCGAAGGCCATTGTCGGATCGCTTTGGGCCTCGTCGTGCACGACGAGTTCGGATTCGGACACGTCTTTCACGTCGACTACCTCGACGCCTGTTGAGGTGCGAACCACACCGTGTTGTTGTTCTGCTCCGAACCGGATCGGTTCACCGTGAACGAGATCGATCAACATGTCGTCGCGTGAGTCCTTCTTGAGAATGGTGTCGAACACCCCGTCGTTGAAGACGTTGCAGTTCTGGAGAACCTCGACGAAGGCCGCTCCCTCATGCTCGTGAGCGCGGGTGAAGGTCTTTTGCATGTGTGCTCGGTCCATATCGTGGGTCCGCGCAACAAACGTTGCTTCGGCACCAAGGGCGACACTCAGGGGGTTGAATGGATGGTCGAGCGAACCCATTGGCGAGGACTTGGTGACCTTTCCAACCTCGCTGGTCGGCGAGTACTGGCCCTTCGTCAGACCGTAAATCATGTTGTTGAACAACAAGATCTTTATATTCACGTTGCGACGCAGTGCGTGGATCAGGTGATTTCCACCTATCGACAACATGTCACCGTCACCGCCGACGACCCAAATATTGAGGTCTGGTCGCGCCATGGCAAGACCGGTGGCGATCGCCGGCGATCGTCCGTGAATGCTGTGCATCCCGTAGGTGTTCATGTAGTACGGGAATCGGGCGGCGCAGCCGATGCCCGAGATGAACACGGTGTTGTCGCGTGCGATATCTAGATCCGGCATCATCAGCTGGACCGCCGTGAGTATCGAGTAGTCCCCGCAACCTGGGCACCAACGAACCTCTTGGTCGCTGGTCCAATCCTTCTTCGTGGTTGCTACAGCTTCGGTCATTGCACCTCTCCTAGAATCTCTGCCTCAAGCTCACCCGCGGTGAAGGGTCGTCCGTTCACCTTGTTGATGGATCTCGCATCGACGAGATACTCCGCACGCACGAGTTTCACCAGTTGCCCGCGGTTCATTTCCGGCACCAGCACCGTCTTGGCACGCGCCAAGACCTCACCCAGGTTGGACGGGAAAGGGTTGAGATGCACAAGGTGAGCGTGTGCCACTTCGTGGCCTGCCGATCGCACTCGTCTCACCGCACCCGAGATCGCGCCCCAGGTCGAGCCCCACCCGAGTATCAACACATCGGCGTCGGGATCGCCTTCGACCTCCAATAACGGGAGGTCCTCGGCTATGCGAGCGATTCGGCGTTCACGCAATATGATCATGTGCTCGTGATTCTCTGGGTCATAGGAGACGTTGCCGGTGCCGTCTTCCTTTTCGAGTCCGCCCACACGATGGCTGAGGCCGGGTGTGCCCGGCACGGCCCAGGGCCGGACCAGACGCTCGTCGCGCATGTAGGGCATGAACACCGGATTGCCATCGTCGTCCGTATGGTTTGGCTCGGTCGTAAAACGCGCCTCGATCGATGGAAGAAGATTGAGATCGGGTAGCCGCCAGGGCTCGGAGCCGTTGGCTAGATATCCATCCGAAAGCAGCAGCACCGGGGTCATGTACTCGACAGCCAGGCGGGCTGCCTCAATCGCCGCGTCAAAACAATGCGACGGGCTGTAGGCGGCGACTATCGGCAGCGGCGACTCTCCATGGCGCCCATACATCGCCATCATGAGGTCCGCTGCCTCCGTCTTGGTAGGCAGTCCGGTCGAGGGACCACCTCTCTGCACGTCGATGATCACCAGCGGCAGCTCAAGCGAGACAGCAAGCCCCATCGTCTCACCCTTGAGCGCGAGGCCGGGACCCGATGTTGCCGTGATCGCGAGGTGGCCTCCGAACGATGCACCCAAGGCTGCACCGATCGCCGCTATCTCGTCCTCGGCCTGAAACGTCATGACGCCGAAGGACTTGAGCGACGCGAGCTCGTGCAGGATGTCCGATGCAGGCGTGATCGGGTAGGAACCGAGGAACAGCGGCAGTTTTGCCTGCTGCCCGGCCGCTATCAGCCCGTAGCTAAGCGCGAGGTTGCCGTTGATGTTGCGGTACGTTCCCGGCTCGAGGTC
>JADFOM010000234.1 GCA_022562835.1 Acidobacteriota bacterium
ACCGACCCTGAACCAGGCAAGGCCCTTTGCGCCCCACTGCTGACAGCGTTTGGTCAGATCGTCGATCTGGTTACGTCCAAGCGTGTTGGCGCCGTCGCGGTAACAGATCCCCTTGATACACGGCACCTGGAACACCTTGGCCTCTGTGCTCTCGAAGATCTGTGAGAGCTCAACCAACTCCATCCCGAATCGAGTGTCGGGCTTGTCGGTGCCGTAGCGCTCCATCGCGTCATGCCAGGTCATCATGGCGAATGCGTCCGGACGCGCCCCGGTTACAGCCTCAGCGGCCGCCGATACTGCCTCGGTGATGAACTCGAGCACGTCATCTTGACCGACGAAGCTGGCCTCGGCATCGAGCTGCATGAACTCGAACTGTCGATCGGCTCGGAGATCCTCATCGCGAAGACAGCGCGCTATCTGGAAATAGCGATCAACGCCGCCGATCATGCAGAGCTGCTTGAAGAGTTGTGGACTCTGCGGGAGTGCATAGAAGTGGCCCGGCGACTGACGAGACGGAACCACAAAGTCGCGCGCTCCTTCGGGGGTCGACGCGACCAGCATCGGTGTCTCCACTTCGACGAATCCCTGGGCGATCATTGAAGACCGCAGTGCCGAGTTGACCGTCGAACGCACCCGCAGGTTCTTTTGCATCCGGGCACGGCGAAGATCCACGTAGCGATACCGGAGACGAACCGTCTCATCGACCTCTTGACGTCCATCGAGAGGGAACGGCGGGGGCGAAGCCACGTTGAGGATCTCGACCTCACAGTCGGTGAGTTCAACCTCACCCGTCGACAAACCGGAGTTTGCCGTGTCGGCGGGCCGTGCTGTCACGGTGCCGGTGATGCGGAGCACATACTCCGAACGAAGGTCGGCCGCTCCGTCGACCACGCACTGCAAAACACCGGAGTGATCGCGCAGGTCGATGAAGGCGAGATGTTCGCCGTGCTCTCGGCGTCGATCAACCCATCCGCATACCGCTATCTTGCGACCGACATCGTCGATACGAAAACTTCCGCAGAGATCGGTTCGCATAGATGTCGACTGGTTGGTGCTCACCGGAACAGCTCCTGGAGATGGCTGACGATATCTGGATAGGGCACTGCATGCTGGTCGCTGTCCGCACGCAGGTGGCGGACGGTAACGGCTCCATCGCTCAACTCCTGCTCGCCGATGATGATCGCGACCCTTGCACCGGATCGGTCCGCCAACTTCATCTGCGCCTTCATCGAACGCTGATCGAATCCACGTGTGACCACGAGTCCTGCCCGACGAAGCTGCTGTGACAGTACCGATGCCTCGACGCCACCAACCACGTCGACGATGAACACGTCGGCGGAATCGTCTGGAGCAGCAAAAACATCCGCAGCATCACAGGCCAACAAGATGCGGTCGACGCCGAGCGCGAAACCGACACCGGGCGTCGGGGGCCCGCCGAACTGCTCGACCAGACCGTCATAGCGACCACCACCGCCTATTGCGTTCTGTGCGGTGTCGAGTCCAGGTGCGATGAACTCGAAGGTAGTGCGCCGGTAATAGTCCAGTCCCCGCACGAGTCGGGGGGAAAGAACGTAGTCGACTTCGAGTCGATCCAGGGCGGAGCGGACGTCATCGAAATGTGCCAGACAGTCTGCACAGAGGTGGTCCACCAGCGACGGCGCTGTGTCGATGATCGGTTGATCGGGCGGTCGCTTGGAGTCAAAGACCCGAAGAGGATTCTTCGCCAGCGTCTCCCGCGACTGTTCGCTCAGCGCAGCGGCGTGTTCGGTGAAGTGGCCCCGCACTGCGTCGAGGTAGGCGGGACGACACTGCTCGTCACCCATTGAGTTCACCATCAGGGAAGTGTCGGTCAGACCTATGTCGTCGAAGAACTCTTGGGCGAGCACGATGGTGTCAACGTCGGCGAGCGGGTCGGCGCTGCCGAGGACTTCAACGCCGACCTGCATGAATTGGCGATAACGCCCGGCCTGAGGACGTTCGTAACGAAATTGTGGTCCCTCGTACCACACGGCCCAGGGCGCGGTGGGGCGATGTTGCACGAACGCCCGGGCGATCGAGGCCGTCAATTCCGGTCGGAGCGCTAGGTGCTGGGGAGGATCGTCGCGATCTGTGAAGGCGAACATCTCTTTCGTGACGATGTCGGTCGACTCCCCAACGCGAGAAAACACCGCCACGTCCTCAAACATCGGCGATATGACCTGGCCGTAACCGGCCGACTCTACGATCGCTGCAAACCGATCGACCAAATGCCGTTGACGCGCCGAGTCCGGCGCCAGGATGTCACGAGTGCCCTTGGGAGCGCGCAATTTGTCGATGCCAGCCACGACCCGGCACTTTAGCGGCCGCCCCGGCCGACCCGTGACCGATTTCATCGAGTTACATGGTCAGGTACCCCTGGCGACCTGGCTCCCAAGCCCGCGATACACACCGTGCCATGGGTTACAACGATGACCGAAAGTCAAACCACGGCTACAGAGCGCCGGATCACTCGGGCAGCACGCGGTAGGTGTCGTAGACGCCGTCGATGCACATCAGGACGAACAACAGCGCGTCAAGATGCGCAACGTCGACAAGCTCAAGTTCGAACCGCATCGTCGCAACACGGTCGGCCCCGGTATTCATGGTGGCGTGCACGCAGTTGAGGCGATGATCCGCAAGCACCGCCGACACGTCGCGCAACAACAGCGAACGGTCGAGAGCCTTGACCTCGATCGATGTCAGGAACGCTGCGTCGGGGTGCTCGTCCCATTCAACATCGATGAGGCGGTCGGGCCGACCCTCTGACAACACAACAGCGTTCGCGCAATCGGTGCGATGAACAGACGTACCTCTGCCACGGGTCACGAACCCGATGATCTCGTCAGGCGGCACCGGATTGCAGCAACGACTCAACCGGATCGAGACGTCGTCAAGACCTTCGACATGCACACCGGTGCCCGACTTGGGCTTGTTCGAGGCCGTGGTCGTCCTCGTACTGAGTTGTTCGCTGCCATCGTTGCTCCCGGTATGCAGGGACGCGACGATCCTGCTCGCCAACGCCTCCGCCGCTACGTGGCCATGTCCGACCGCCTCGAAGAGATCATCTACCCCGCTGTAGTTCATCTCGGTCGCTACCTCGGCAACGCGCTCGCCGTCGGCCTGGATGCCGCGCGGAATTCCCTGGCGACGCATGGCGACCTCGAGCATGTCCTGGCCTTGCTCGATCATGTCCGTGCGTCGCTCTCGACTGTGCCAAGCCTTGATGTTGTTAGCCGCACGTTGGGTGACGACCGAGGTGAGCCAATCCTTGGACGGACCGGCGTCGGGGGCATTGGAGGTCACGATCTCGACGGTGTCGCCCGACGTGAGTCGTGATTCGAGATTGACGAGCCGCCCGTTCACCCGAGCCCCGATACAGCGGTCACCGATCTCGGTGTGGACCTGATAGGCGAAGTCCACAGGTGTCACGCCGACCGGAAGGGTCACCGCATCACCTTTGGGCGTGAACACGTAGACCTCGTCTTGTTCGAGGTCCGTCTTGAGATTGTGCATGAACTTCGATGGATCGGTCGTCTCTTCCTGCCACTCGGCGATCCGGTCCATCCACACAACATCGTCACTGGCGGTGCGGCCCTTGTAGTCCCAGTGTGCGGCGACACCGTGCTCGGCACGGCCGTCCATTTCCCTCGTGCGAATCTGAACCTCGAGGTTCTTGCCCTGCGGCCCGATCACGGTCGTGTGTAACGACTGATAGAGGTTGAATTTGGGCATCGAGATGTAGTCCTTGAAGCGGCCCTGCACCGGTCTCCAGACCGAGTGGATTGAGCCGAGCGCTGCGTAACAGTCGCGCACGTTCTCGACGATGATCCGCATGCCGACGAGGTCGAAGATGTCCTCGAAACTGCGACCCTTGATCACCATTTTTTCGTAGATACTCCAGAGATGCTTTGGGCGACCAAAGACCTCCGCTTCGATCGATTGCTCTGCCAGACGTTCCTCGACCGACCCGATGACCTGCATGATGTACACGTCTCGCTCGGGGGCACGCGAGGACACCATCTCCTCTATCTCGGCGAACCACTTGGGGTGTAGGGCGGCGAAGGCCAAGTCTTCCAGACGGGTCCGGAGGGTCTGCATACCGAGGCGATGGGCCAGCGGGGCATACACGTCGAGGGTTTCCTGGGCGATCTGCTGCTGCTTTTCAATAGGCAGCGGTGCGAGCGTCGTCATGTTGTGGAGCCGATCGGCCAGCTTGATAATCAGCACCCGCACGTCTTGGGCGATGGCGACCAACATCTTGCGCATCGTCGCAGCTGTCTGTGCCTCCTTCGATCTGAAGCGGATCCCGTCGAGCTTGGTAACCCCGTCGACGACGCGAGCGATTTCTACTCCGAACCGAGCCTCGATCTCAGCCAATTCAATATCGGTGTCCTCAACGACATCATGCAGGATTGCGCTGATGACACAGACGTCGTCGAGACCCTGCTCGGCGACGATCTCGGCCACCGCTATGGGATGAACAATGTAGGGCTCACCCGATCGTCGGAGGACGTCCCGATGTGCTTCTTCAGCCAGGGTCAGCGCCTCAGCCACCAAGCCCAGGTCGCGACCTTCTCGGGCTTGCAAGACCC
>JADFOM010000235.1 GCA_022562835.1 Acidobacteriota bacterium
AGGTCCTCGACGAGATCGCAGTGATCGGTACGCCTGCGCAGGTAGCGACGGGCCTGATCGAGCGATATGACGGGGTTGCAGAGCGTGTCGGCCTTTCTGTTGGCGCTTCGGTGAGCGATGAAGCACTTGCCGAAGTATTAGAACGCGTTACAGTCGGCCGATAGATAACTAAACAATCGTTTACCAACTTGATGTTGCCAAGGGGATGACATGGCGCTCGACGAAATCGATCTGTGGGACATGGACGCGTTTCAGCGTCAGGAGCATCACGGGATGCTCGAACAGCTGCGCGAAACCGATCCGGGCATCCACTGGATCGATGAAGGCGACAAAGGCCCCGGGTTCTGGGCCGTAACCCGGCTTGAGCATCTGCGGGAGGTGAACCGTAACCCCGAGATCTTTTCGTCCAACAAACAGGGCACGCAGATGCAGCAGATCGTTGAAGGCGACATGGACGGTATGCAGCGCGACAGCCTCATGTTGATGATGGATCCGCCTAAGCACACCCGCTACCGCAAACTCGTGAACCGAGGCTTTACACCACGCATGATTGGGCTTCTCGACGACTACCTCGAGAACCGCACACGCATCATCATCGACGAGGTCAGCGAGGCTGGCACCGCTGAGTTTGTGCGTGACATCTCCGCGGAGTTGCCGCTCCAGGCGATAGCTGAAATGGTTGGCATCCCACTCGAGGACCGAGACAAGATCTTCGACTGGACCAACAAAATGATCGGTGCCGACGATCCGGATTTCGCCCACAGCGAAGACGACGTCATCGACGCGTTCACCGAGCTTTACACCTACAGCCACGGACTTCAGATGGCGAGGCGAGAGGACCCAGCTGAAGACATCATCACCGCATTGCTTGGTGCTGACATCGACGGTGAGGCGCTCGATGAGGGCGAGTTCGACATGTTCTTTCTGCTGTTGTGTGTGGCAGGCAACGAGACCACTCGCAACTCGATCACCCGTGGCATGTTGGGCTTCTTTGAGTTTCCCGACCAGTGGACCAAGTTCTGCTCGGAGCCTGAGCGCTACATGGACACGATGATCGAAGAGGTTGTTCGTTGGGCGACACCTGTTATGAATTTCCGTCGACAAACCACTCAGGACACCGAGGTCGGTGGCGTCGCGATGAAGGCTGACCAGAAGGTCGTTATGTGGCACATCGCCGCCAACCGCGACCCACGGGCATTCGACGATCCTTGGGTCTTTGATATCGAGCGGTCACCCAACGATCACATCGGTTTCGGAGGCGGTGGCCCACACTTCTGTCTGGGAGCGAACCTCGCTCGCATGGAGATCAAACTGATGTTCCGCGAAATCGCCGAGCGTCTCCCTGACATTCACCTCGACGGCGAGATCTCCTACCTGCGGTCAAACTTCATCGGCGGTGTCAAGGAGATGCCGGTGGCGTTTACACCGTCGCCGTCGACACACACCGAACCTATGGACCGGTTGGGATCAGCCGCCGGGGTCACTGGTGATGAGGGTTATGGCGTGCAGAGGGACCGCGACTAGCTGCGGAAGCTAACCAGACCGAGCGCTCAGCTCAGAAATTCGCGGACCGCTTCGGTGGGACGGCCGATGATGGCCCTAGTGCCGCGCACGACGATGGGTCGTTGCAAGAGGCGTTTGTGCTCGAGCAGAAGATCGATAACAGCGTCGCGATCGCCAGCTAGCGAGTCATGGTCGATCTCGAGTTTCTTTAGGAACGCATCGTCGCGCACCAGGTCCTCGACTGGGTCCTCGAGCATGTCGGCAAGCGCGTTCAACGCTTCACGATCGAGAGGCTCCTTCATGTAGAGCACCGTCTCGTGTTCTACGCCCAACTCGTCGGCGACCGCCAACGCATTCTTGGAACTCGTTCAATTGGGGTTGTGGTAGATCGTGGTACTTGTCATTTCACGATCTTATGAAACTTAGGAAGAAAAGCCGCATGGGGTAGGGGTCAGCTCTGCTGGCTTAGGAGGTGCGCCAAGCATTGCCTAAGTGTGATGGCTCGAATCCTGCCGGAGGCCGGGCTAGTTCCTCTCGCGCTGATGGCAATGGATAATCCGCCATGATGAGTTTGGGCAAGTTGGTTTTGAACGCTGCGACAAGGTTGCACACAGCGGGCATCTCACTCGGAGCGACGCGGTCGAGACTCAACATGATCCAATCGCAGAAGGTCTCGAACTCAACACTGCCTT
The DNA here is from genome assembly GCA_022562835.1 of Acidobacteriota bacterium. Taxonomy (GTDB): domain Bacteria; phylum Actinomycetota; class Acidimicrobiia; order Acidimicrobiales; family SHLQ01; genus JADFOM01. The sequence goes on from JADFOM010000235.1 coordinate 2,196, forward strand.
CGGTCTGGACCATGAAGTCGATCATCCGTGCGTCGAGGAATGCCCGAGCGAAGTTTCTGTCCGTCGTGCGCACGTCGAACATTTGATTGAACTCATCTGATTCGAGCTCAATGTCGGCAGCTCCGACGACGTCGAGGAGTTTGCGCGAGGTTTTCTCGCCAGAGATCACCATTCGCGGCAGGAATGCAGAGATTTTCGCGGCTCCACCGCAGCGTCGTCCACCGATGCGTTGACGGTGCTGCACAGTGCGGCGACCGTACTCTTCCTGGTCGGGCACCGACGTGGTTACGATGCGCGTCAGGATGTATTCGAATGAGCGGACGTCGGTTCCGTCGCCGTAGGGCTTGCTCACCACGTTGTCGATCGCGGCTTCTTCTCCACCGAAGAGGGTCATCCGCACCCGTGAGAACTCGGGGTCGGTTGACGCGTAGTGCAAACCGGCTGCTGCCGCTGCCTGCTGGATCGCCACGTCTCGGCTGGCACCGTTGCGTCGGTAGTAGATCCAGAACGCGATGGCTCCAATCAAGATGGTGGCACCGCCAGCTAGAACCCATGGGCTGCTACCGATTGAGGTGAGAGCGTCGTTGAGCGCGCTTAGCTCTTGTTCTGTCTCAGGATCGAACTCGACGCTCTGCATAACGTCAAGATCGGCAAGTCAGAGGGGAACTTGATTTCTCTGACCTCTGACTACCAGCCCTTGAACTGTGGTTCGCGGCGCTCGCGGAAACTGGCGATGCCCTCCGCAGCGTCATGGGTATGGGTGTTGAGCTCAACCGCCCATGACTCTTCTTCAGCAATGGTCTGCCGGTCGACGTCGAGACTGCGGTTCAGCATCCACTTGGTGAACGTGTACGCCTTGGTTGGACCTACCGCGAGCCGTCCCGCCCATTCCGCAGCTGTTGAGCGGAGGTCTGCGGCGGGGACCACGTGATTGCAGAGTCCGATCGCACGAGCCTCTTCGGCCGGGATGTCGTCGGCGAAGAACATGAGTTCCTTGGCTTTTTGTAGTCCGACGAGGCGAGGCAAGATCCACGCTCCGAGTGCGTCGGGTACCAGAGCACGCCGCGCGAAGACCTCAATGAGTTTCGCGGTGTCGCTCATGATGACCAGGTCACACATCAGCGCGAGGTGCGCTCCCATCCCGGCGGCTGTGCCGTTGACCGCCGCGATGACGGGTAGCTCGCAGTCGAGGATTGCCGGCATCAGGGTGTGTTGACCATCGAGCATCATGCGCCGCGCTTCACCGACCGCTTGTTCGGGAGCATCCGGAGGTCGCTTCGCAGACGGTCGGTCTGTGCTGATGTCGGCGCCCGGGCAGAACAGCTTTTCTCCGGTCGCGGTGAGTACCGCGGCGCGGGCATCGAACTGACCGTTGAGCCCGTTGAACAGGTCGCGAATGCGATCGCGGCACTCGGGCGTCAACGCGTTGCCACGCTCGGGACGGTCGATTGTGATCCATGCGACTTGGTCGATGATCTCGAATCGAACCTGTTCTTCGAGACTGCGCTCTTGCTCGGCCATTGATGTGCTCCGTTGTTGGGGCCGCGATGAGACGGCTTAGGCGTTGCTGGTCTGTTTTGCAGCTTCGGCGATTGATGCGCCGAGCTCCGAGAGGTGACGACTGCCGCCACCCATGGCCGTTTCGAGTTGTTTGACCCACAGGAATGTGCGGTGTACCGGGTAATCGACGTCCGCTCCCATGCCGCCGTGCAGGTGTTGAGTGTTGTGGACGACCTCCTGAGCGCCTTCGGTTGCCCAGTAGCGAGCGACCTTGACAGCGTCGGTCGCGGGTAGGCCTTCGTCGAGGAGCCATGCTGCTTTCTGCAAGGTAACCCGCATGCACTCGATGTCGATGTAACAGCTCGCCGCTCGCAGTACGACGCCTTGATTGGTCGACAGCGGACGGCCGAACTGTTCGCGCTCGGAGGTGTAGGTGGCTGCCATCTCAAGTGCAGCCTCACAACATCCGAGTGAGATCGCGGCTTGCAAGATGAGCGCGGTCTCCACCAATCCGTCGACGAGTGCAACGCCGTCGGTGATCTGACCGAGCAGAGCGTCCTCGTCGACGGTGATGTTGAAAGTGAGCTCGCCATGCAGTTCGCGGTTTGTAGTTTCGCCGAGCGCCACCTCAAGCCCGTCGGTGTTCGCATCTACGACAAAGATCGCCAAGCCTTGTTCGGTTTGGGCGGGTACGACGAATGCGTTGGCGACGCCAGCTGCCGCTACGGCGGGTTTTGAGCCGGTGAGTGTCCACCGGTCACCGTTGTGTGTCGCGACGACCGAAGAGACGTGTGGATCATTGGCACCGTACTCGGCCAGACAGAGAGCGATCACCGTCGAGCCGTCACAAACGCCGGGTAACCAACGCTGCACCTGTTGGTCTGAACCGACAGCCTCGATGCTGCGC
>JADFOM010000236.1 GCA_022562835.1 Acidobacteriota bacterium
CCAACCCAGCACCTCCTGATTGGCCTCGACATGGACCGAGAACGCCTGGACGATCGGATCGACAAACGCTTCGACGAACAACTGCGCGCTGGATTGGTCGACGAGGTCGCAGCCCTCGCTGAGACCGGGATCTCCGAGACCGCTCGACAGGCGCTTGGTTACAAGGAGCTGATGGATCATCTCGACGGCGAAATGAGCCTCGCGGATGCGGTCGACGAAGCGAAGCGAAGGATCAGGCGGTTCGCCCGGCGTCAGCAACGATGGTTTCGTCGCGACCCGCGTATCGAGTGGTTCGATGGCTCGAAAGAAACGTCCCCCGCGGTTGGAGCAAGGCTGGCAGACTGGATCGGCGCCCCAGACTCACAACACGACGGCGCGGCAGCCACTTGAGACTCTCGAAACATCACGCACTCGCCAACGACTTCCTCATCGGAATCGACCTTGACGGTTCCGTCGCGCCCGACGCCAGTTTCGCCGCGGCCGTGTGCGACCGACGCCGAGGCCTCGGCGCCGATGGATTGATCGTAGGGCAAGTCCTCGGATCGGGTAAGGCCTCGTTCAGTCTGTTCAACAGCGACGGCTCGACAGCGGAGATCAGCGGCAACGGGATGCGTTGTTTTGGCCAGGCGCTGCGCCGACTCGAGTCGCTCGACGTGTTTGAGGTCGACACTCTCGCTGGCTTGCGCCGCATTGAGTACGTCGAGGGCGATGACGAGGGCGAGGCGATCTATCGAGTCTCCATGGGTGAGGTCACGATCGGCGACGATCCAACAAACGCGATCCGCAAACGACTAGCGGTTGCAGCAGGCGCTCCCATTCGTGCGATCGGTCAGGCGTCGATTGGCAATCCCCATGTGGTCATGGAGATCGATGACATCGACGCGTTGGATCTCGACGCAGTGGGTGAGCTCGCACAGGATCTGTTTGGGCCAATCAACCTGCATGTTGTAACGCTTGATCACGACGCGACGAGCATTCGCATGCGTCCCTACGAACGAGGTGTGGGAGCGACTGAAGCCTGTGGTACGGGGGCGTGTGTCGCAGCGTCTTTTGCCCCGCGGTGGCACGGCATGGAGGGAGCGATACTGGTCGAGATGCCCGGCGGTGACGTAACTGTGACTCCCGGTTCGGACGTAATCTTGCAGGGTCCGACGACATTTGTGGCCGACATTGAACTGTCGGAGGGTCTATGACCACCGGTCGACACGACGGTGAGGAATCCGAGATCGGTGAACAGGACTCGGTCGGTCCGATACAGGACCATCGCGGTGCATTTGGCGAGTTTGGCGGCGAATCCGATGGGCTGATCGAACGCGCCTTTCGTGAGCGTATTGTGCTCGTCGGATTGACAGTGCCCCCACGAACCGATGAGGAAACCGAAGCTTCGCTCGATGAACTTTCGTTGCTGGTCGATACGGCCGGAGCGGACGAGGTAGCTCGCGTGGTCCAGCGTCGCGACCGACCTGAACCGGCTACGTTCATTGGTTCGGGCAAGGTCGCTGAAGTCAAGGCGATCGCAGAGGCGACCGACTGTGACAGTGTCGTGTTCGACGATGATCTGACTCCGGCACAGCAGCACAAACTCGAATCCATTCTCGGACGGTCGGCACTCGACCGCACGGCGGTAATCCTCGATATTTTCGCCCAGAACGCTTCGACTCCCGAGGGCCGAGCCCAAGTCGAGCTCGCACAGCTGCAGTATCGACTGCCGCGCCTGCGCGGACGTGGCAAGGTTCTGTCCCAGCAGGGCGCAGGGATCGGCACGCGCGGTCCAGGCGAGACACAGCTCGAGGTCGACAGGCGCCGCCTCATTCGGCGCATGCACAAACTCGAAGCGGACCTAGAACGGATCTCCCGTCGTCGAGCTACACAATCCAAGCGCCGCCGTCAGGCAGCGAACCTGCGCATTGCGATTGTCGGCTATACGAACTCGGGGAAGTCGATGCTGCTCAACCGGCTGACCCAGGCCGGTGTGTTGGTCGAGAACCGGTTGTTCGCGACCCTTGACGCCACGACCCGACAACTGCAACTCCCCGGTGGAGAGATGGTCTTGCTGACCGACACCGTGGGGTTCGTGCGCAAGTTGCCCCACGAACTCGTCGAGGCATTCAAGACGACCCTTGATGTCGTCGTCGACGCTGACCTGTTGGTACACCTGGTTGACGGGTCAAGCCCCGACGTCGAAGGCAACATCGCTGCGGTTTGCACCGTGCTCGACGAGATCGGCGCTGGAGACATCGAGCAGTTCTTAGTATTCAACAAGTCTGACATTGGTTCCGGCGCAACTCATGGGTCGACCGGACGTCCGGGTTCGGTCGCGTTGTCCGCCAAGACCGGGGACGGGATCGACGAATTTCTGGAGGCCTTGTCTGCTCGCTTGCGCTCTGCGACCGGCTCGTACACCTTGTTCGTCGGCCATGACAGAGGCGATATCGTCGCTCAGATTCATAGAGAGGGTCAGGTCCTCGATGAGCAATCGAGTGGAGAGGGAACGACCGTCATCGCGCGGCTAGCTGACGATTCGGCCGAGCGACTTGCTCCGTGGGTCACGGGTAGTTTCGAATCGCCGGACGGGACTACCCGATGACGTTCGTGCTTCCCCCATACCCCTACGACAGTCCTGTCGGGGTAGATGGGACTACCCGATGACGTTCGTGCTTCCCCCATACCCCTACGACAGGCTCGACGAGCTGCGTGCGGTAGCCGCGCAACACAAACTCGGAATGTTGGATCTGTCGATTGGCACCCCCGTCGATCCCGCAGCCGACGTCGTCGCCGCAGCGATGGCGGATCCGTCCAAGCTGCCCGGCTATCCACCTTCGGTCGGAACCCCGGAATTTCGTTCGGCGGCGGCTCGTTGGCTCTCGCGCCGATTCGACATCGACGCCAACCCCGAGATGATCGGGGCATGCATCGGCACCAAGGAGCTGGTCGTCGGCCTGCCGCACTGGTTATCGCTGCGCAGCCCAGAGCGTGACACGGTCCTCTATCCCGGTGTCAGCTACCCGTCCTATGCAATGGGAGCCGAGCTCGCGGGCTGTCGTGCCGTGCCCGTAGCCATGGACGAGAACTGGTCGATCGACCTGGAATCGATCGATCCCGCCGACGCGGCTCGTGCCTTGTGTCTGTGGGTGAACACACCCGGCAATCCTGCCGGAGGACTTGATGATCTCGAGGCGGTTGTCGAGTGGGGTCGGACCAACGAGGTGCTGGTCGCTTCGGACGAGTGCTACATCGAGTTCACCTGGGATGGTGCTCCTCGGTCTGCGCTCACCTACGGCAACGACGGTGTTCTGGCCGTACATTCATTGTCGAAGCGCAGCAACCTGGCGGGTGGTCGGTTGGGGTTCTATACAGGCGACACCGACGTGACGCACTACCTGCGCGAGATCCGCAAACATGCCGGGTTCATGGTGCCAGGACCGCTCCAAGCCGCCGGGGCCGTGGCGTTCGACGACGACGCCCATGTCGATGAGCAGCGCTCTCGCTACCAGGCACGGCTCGCCTTGCTCGCCGCTACGTTTGCTCGCCACGGCGTCGACGCGAGGTCGCCCCGCGGAGGCTTCTACCTTTGGACACCGGCACCTGAACACGATGGTTGGGCCTTCGCGCAACGCCTGGCGCAGTGCTGCGGCATCGTGGGCAGTCCCGGCGAGTTCTATGGTCCTAGCGCTGTCGGCTACGTCCGCCTTGCAGTCGTCGCAACCGACGAGTCGTTCGCGACGCTGCCGGAGCGTTTCGATGCCGCCGTCTTCTAGTCTGTCGATCATGCTTGAAGAACAGATTCTCGATCTCTGGGAACGTCGGGCCGAGTTGGACTCCGACGACGATGCAGCACGCGACACGGTGCATGCCGCCATCGATGCGCTCGATCTTGGCGAGGTTCGTGTGGCGGAGGTACAGCCGGACGGTTCGGTCAAGGTCAACGAGTGGCTGAAGTACGCGATTTTGTTGTTGTTCATCATCTCGAAGATGGAGACGATCGAGGCGGGCCCGTTCGAGTATGTCGACAAGATCCCGCTCAAGACCGAATATGCGTCGCGTGGTGTGCGGGTCGTGCCCGGCGCATCCGCGCGCTGGGGTAGCTATCAGGCGCCGGGCGTCGTGATGATGCCGAGCTACATCAACATCGGCGCATATGTCGGTGAGAACACGATGGTCGACACCTGGGCGACGGTGGGCTCCTGCGCACAGATCGGTCGCAACGTCCATCTGTCGGGCGGGGTTGGCATCGGTGGGGTACTCGAACCCGCCAATGCGGTACCGGTCGTCGTCGGCGATGAGGCCTTCATCGGCAGCCGCTGTGTTGTCGCCTCCGGTGCCCGGGTCGGCGATGGGGCGGTGCTCGGCACTGGCTGCGTGCTCACCGATTCGATTCCGGTGATCGACGTCGAGACCGGCGAAGAAATTTCGCGCGGCGAGGTGCCCGCCTGGAGCGTCGCCGTGGGCGGCACCCGTCCGCGAACCTTTGCCGGCGGCACGTTTGGCCTCAACGCGGTGTTGGTCATCAAACGGCTGACCGAGGGCGAGCGTCACGACAAGGCGCTGCTCAACGACGTGCTGCGCGATCACGGCGCGTCGTTCTG
>JADFOM010000237.1 GCA_022562835.1 Acidobacteriota bacterium
CGAAACCGTGTATCGGGGTCGCTGATGCCATGCCATTTGTCGGGGAAGGATCGCTGCGCACGCGCGAGGACCGTCCACGATTCGACGCGAATGGAAAGTTCGCCACGGCGTGTCTTCATGACCTCACCACTCAGGCCGATCCAGTCGCCGAGGTTGAGGCTGGTGAAATCATCAAAATCCGGTGTGAGGTTTGCCGGCGCAAAAAGTTGCACGCGACCGGTGCTGTCAGCGAGAACTCCGAATGCGACCTTGCCCTGATCGCGCCGCAACATCAGCCGTCCCGCGACGCTGACACGCTCACCCGTTTCAGTGCCATCCTCGATCTCGGCCCAGCGCTCAACAACCTCGCCGAGGCCATGATCGGTCTCAAAACGGTATGGAAACGCGGGCTCAGTCATCGTGCAAGCCTTTTGGGTAGCGGGTCATCGGTTTCGCGAATAGACGATCCGCAATCCGTGCAGGGTGAGGAATGGCTCGACGTACTGGATCGTCGAGGAAACTGGCGCGATCAACCCGGCGAGTCCGCCTGTCGCCACGACGGTGCAGGTGCCCAGCTCTTCGCAGAAACGATCGACCAGGCCGTCGATCTGCCCGCTGAAGCCATATATGGCCCCGGATTGGATCGCCTCTGCGGTCGACTTGCCAATCACGTGGCGCGGCTCGACGAGCGGGACCTGACCGAGCGCTGCGGCCCGTCCGAACATCGCGTCAAGGCTCGTCTCGACACCGGGAGCGATCGCGCCCCCCAGAAACTCCCCGTCCGCCGAGATGATGTCAAAGTTGTTCGAGGTGCCGAAGTCGACCACGATCGTCGGACCACCGTAGAGGTCATGTGCCGCTACGGCGTTGGCGATGCGGTCGGCGCCAACCTCACGGGGGTTGTCATAAAGAATCGCCATTCCAGTGCGCACCCCCGGCTCGATCACAATCGCCTCAAAAGGGAAATGGCGGGCCATAACGTCGCGAAGATTGGCCAACACCCTTGGCACTCCACAACAGATACTCACACCGCTCACCGCATCGAACGTGAACCCTGCCGGCTCGAGCAGGTTACGGAACAGTACGGCGTGCTCGTCGGCGGATCGATCGTGGTCGGTCGCCACTCGCCAGTGTTCGAGCATGCCCTCATCGGCACTCGTCGCCGGGCTGTCCAGGTCGTATAGCCCAATCACGGTTTGTGTATTGCCGACATCGATCGCCAACAGCATCGGTCAGGAACCTCCGTCGGCCGTGGCCGGCTCATCGATGTCGAGTCCGATGTCGAGCACCGGCGCGGAGTTGGTGATCGCACCCACCGAGATGAAGTCGACACCCGTCTGCGCGATCTCCGAGATGGTGTCGAGAGTTACGCCACCAGATGCCTCCAAGAGCGGACGGCGACCTCCCGACGACTGGTGTTCATCGACGATCGCTACACACTCGCGCAACATTGCAGGGTCCATGTTGTCCAGCAACACGGCGTCGACAACCGCCAACAGTGCTTCGTGAAGCTGTTCGGGACGATCGCACTCGACGTGGACGGTCCGAGCCGGCCACAGCTCGCGTGCTCTGGCCACACCGGAGGTGATCGACATTCCCATCAGGTGATTGTCCTTGATCATGATCCAGTCCGACAGACTGCCCCGATGATTCAGTCCGCCACCGCAGCGCACCGCCGCTTTCTCCAGCGACCGAAGACCGGGCGTGGTCTTGCGTGTGTCCCACACGCGGGCCGTATCCCCGCAACGTTGTTGATGCAGGTCCGTCAGGGTCGCGATGCCGGATAGGTGTCCGAGGAAGTTCAATGCGGTGCGTTCGGCGATAAGCACCGATTCAAGCGAGCCGTGCACGGTGCCCAGCGTCGCCGCCGCTTCAACACGAGCACCCTCATCACAGTTCCAGTCAGAACGAAGCGCCGGATCGACCTGATGCAGTGTCTCCTCGGCACAGCTCACACCTGCGATCACGCCCGCCTCTCGGGCGACGAACCGCGCGGTTGTGGTGTAGGTGGCGTCGAGCAACGCGGCAGAGAGATCACCGAACGGACCAAGGTCCTCCGCGAGAGCGCGCTCGACGGCATCGCGCACAACGAAAGGCTCGGGGTGGGTGAACCGGCGTGCGTTTTGCGCATCGAAGGCCTGAGGTTCGGGCATCAGTAGAGTCTAGGGATACGGCGAAGTAGTGCCGCGGTCCTCACGCGTCGAGTGTGCCGACCAGCCGATACGGCGTGTCGTCGGTCGCAGGGAAATCATGTCGCCAATGCGCTCCCCGAGACTCGGTCCGTGCCGTCGCCAGCGCCACCGTCGCCAGCGCCACCGTGCGGAGATTCTCCAACTCCCGTTCAGCCACCGAGTCCAACGGACCGGCACCTATCGAGTCGATCTCTGTGGCAGCGCCGTGGAGCGTGTCAGCCGAACGCACCACGCCGACTCCCTCGGTCATCGCCGTCTGAAGGCGCGCCCGCCGCCGCTCCACGGGCTCATCGGCGCTCTTGTTGGCCCCCGATTGCGGCAGCGAGAACCGGCGGATCTTGACGGGGCCAGCGGCGCTGCGGACACCGTTATCATCCGCACCCCGTTTGCCTCCAGCGATCGCCTCCACAACTCGAGCTCCAAAGACCATGCCATCGAGCAGCGAGTTCGATGCGAGCCGATTCGCGCCATGCACTCCGCAACAGGCAACCTCGCCCGCGGCCCAAAGACCCGGTAACGACGATGCTCCGTCAAGGTCGGTCATCAATCCACCACAGGTGTAATGCGCCGCAGGCGACACCGGCAGCAGGTCCTTGGTCGGGTCGAAGCCGAGGGATAAGAGCGTCGCGGTGATCGTGGGGAAATGCGTGGCGACGTCGGGCAGACGGGTCGTGTCCAAAAACACGTTGGACGTACCGCGAACGCGCATGTGGTCGACGATCGCGCGCGAGACAACGTCGCGGGGTGCCAGCTCGTCCACAAATCGCTCGCCCTCGTCGTCAACCAGCAACGCGCCGTGACCTCGCAGAGCTTCGGATATCAACGGACGGGGCATCGAGGGCTGGTGGAGAGCCGTGGGATGAAACTGGACAAATTCAAGATCTGCGGCCTCGGCGCCGGCTCGAATGCCCATAGCGATGCCATCACCTGTTGCGACCAGAGGGTTCGTCGTCACCGAGAAGAGTTGGCCTGCACCACCACTGGCGAGAACGACATTTCTTGCGCGTAGTCGTTGACGAGACCCGTCGTCGGTAATGACGTCGACGGCGGACACCTCGCCACCCTCCACAACCAGGTCGGTGGCGAAACATCGCTCCACGATCGCTGCGGCGCGGTCCTCAATCGCGGCGACGAGCGCCCGTTCGACCTCTACACCGGTCGCGGCACCGCCAGCGTGTAGAACGCGGGCATGGGAATGTCCGCCTTCACGTGCCAATGAGAAGGCGCCACTGGCGAGTCGGTCGAATTCTGCCCCGAGGGCGATGAGTTCTTCGACCCGGCGTGGTCCTTCGTCGACGAGGACTCGCACCGCTTCACGGTCACAAAGCCCAGCTCCTGCGGCCAACGTGTCCGCTAGGTGTGAGTCCGTACTGTCGGGGTCGCCGCCGAGCACAGCCGCGATCCCGCCTTGAGCCCAACGTGTCGTTGCTTGGTCCAGGTCGCTTTTCGTGACCAGCGCAACCGATTGGCCCATGTCGGCCGCGCGCACCGCCGCGGATAACCCCGCTACGCCTGAGCCAATAATCGCTACGTCGAACCGTTCCTCGCTGCGTTCGAACGAGTTTGTATTCACCGTGCGGTCCCGACCGGTTGCGGGGGCACAGCAGCGATGTTGTCCAAAAGCCGAGCGGGGCCGAGATCGGCAGAGATCACGAGGCGGACCTGTTCGTCAATGATCTCGGGCACGCGGAGGGTGGACGGATCGATGACCTCGGCATAGTCGAGTGTGGCGAGCGGTTCCGCATCGAGCGCCTCGACCATCGCCGAACGAACGGCAGCGGGATCGGTCTCGCCGTCGTCCACGAGTGCGGCGGCAGCGAGCAGCGCCCGATACAGCACCGTCGCAGCATCGCGTTGTTGAGGTGACAGATAGCTGTTGCGACTCGACATTGCCACACCGTCGGGTTCGCGCACGATTGGGCAATCTACGACCTCGACGGGAAATGACAGGTCCGATGCCATCGTCTTGACGATCGCGAGCTGCTGAAAGTCCTTTTCGCTGAAGTAGGCACGACATGGGCCGGTCAGAGCGAACAACTTTGCGACCACCGTTGCGACGCCGTCAAAATGTGTAGGCCGTGACCGTCCTTCGAGGTGCGCCCCGATTTCAGAAACCGACACCGTCGTGAGCACCGGCGATGGATACATTTCCTCAACCGTCGGGTTCAGTACGAGTGAAACGCCGGCATCGACGCACATCTCAAGGTCACGTTCGAGGTCGCGCGGATACGTTTCGAGGTCTTCGTCGGGCGCGAATTGGAGCGGGTTGACGAAGATCGTGACCATCGTCAGTTCGTTGTCACGCACCGACCTGGTCATCAGCGAATGATGCCCTGCGTGAAAATAACCCATGGTCGGCACCAGGCCGACGGTCCCACCAGCGATACGACAGC
>JADFOM010000008.1 GCA_022562835.1 Acidobacteriota bacterium
AAGGTCCTTCACACGACCACCACGGACCAACACGATCGAGTGCTCCTGGAGATTGTGTCCCTCGCCCGGGATGTACGCAGTGATCTCGACACCACCTGTGAGACGCACGCGGGCAACCTTGCGCAGTGCGGAGTTGGGCTTCTTCGGGGTCATCGTGAAGACGCGGGTGCAGACACCGCGACGTTGTGGCGATCCTTGGAGCGCGGGCGTTGCCTCTTTGCGACGCTTCGACTTGCGGCCCTTGCGGACCAGCTGCTGAATGGTGGGCACGAATGACCTCTCGCGTGGTTACGGCCGAGCAACTAGCGCTGCCGCGGACGTGAAGATGAACGGTTTAGACGTTTGGCGAACCGGGCTAGAGACGCGCGAGAGGCCAGCGGCAAAGTCTACGGCGGCCAGGTTGAAAAGCAATGGTCAATGGTGGAGTCTGGACCATGGACATTCGCGAAGCCCTTTACACGACCCGCTCGATGCGCCGGGTCAAGCCCGATCCGATCGAACCAGATGCTCAAGCGCGCATCCTCGATGCTGCCATACGAGCGCCGTCGGGCGGCAATGCTCAGAATTGGAGGTTCCTGCTCGTCGACGACCCTGCCCTGCGCGCACAACTCGGTCCGCTCTACCGCGAGTGCCGAGACGAGCTCTGGACCGGTGTCTACAAGCCGAGGCTCGACGCCGCAGCCGCAGACCCCGAGGCTGATGAGTCGATCCAGTTCCTCAAGATCAAGCGCTCGGCGGACTGGATGGCCGACAACTTCGAAATCTATCCCCTTTTGATGTTCGCATTTGCCCAACATGACCCAAGCGGGGGTTCCATCTACCCCGCAATCTGGAGCGCACAGCTCGCCGCCCGCGCCGACGGAATCGGCTCGTCGTTGACGGTCATGCTGGCGTTTCGCCAGGCACAGGTCTATGAAATCCTCGGGGTACCTGAAGATGAAGGCTGGAACATGGCGGGTTGTGTGCCATTCGGTTACCCAACCGGACGCTGGGGGGTTGCCCAAAGGCGCCCAGCGCACGAGGTCGCGCACCGCAACCAGTGGGGCGCACCTCTTGGTCTGACCATCGACGAGCCGCTCTATCCATAGCTGCTAGTTGCCAGAAATTTGGTCTTCTACCCACCCCTGAGGTGGGTAGAAGACCACAGAATCTGGCGTCAGGCCTTCTCGGCGGCTAGGTCGATTACCTCGGCAAGTTCACCGGACTCGCCGCCTACGGACTTGTCGGCCAGCCACTCCGACACATCGGTCTCGTCGTCACCGGAGGAGTAGTACTCCATCGGCTCGTAGTCCGGTGCGTGCGCTTCGATGTTGCGGTAGATCTTGAGGCCGGTACCTGCCGGGATCAACTTGCCGATGATGATGTTTTCCTTGAGCCCCAACAGGCCATCGCTCTTGGATTCGATTGCGGCCTCGGTCAGCACGCGGGTCGTCTCTTGGAACGATGCAGCCGAGAGCCACGAGTCTGTCGCCAAAGAAGCTTTGGTGATACCCATCAGTTCGGGACGACCCGCTGCCGGGGTCTTACCCTCTTCGACCAAGCGGCGGTTCACATCAGCGAACACCTTCTGATCGACTCGCTCGCCGGGTAGAAAATCGCTCTCGCCGGGTTCGTGGATCGCGACGCGTCGGGTCATCTGACGCACGATCAACTCGATGTGTTTGTCGTGAATCGACACACCCTGGTCTCGGTAGACCTTCTGAACCTCGTTCACGAGGTACTGCTGGGTCTCGCGAACACCCTTGATCTCGATGAGTTCCTTGGGATCACGGGCGCCTTCGACCAACGCATCACCGGCCGCTATCTCATCGCCGTCCTCGAACTCAAGACGGGACTGAACCGGGATGATGTAGGTGTCTTCCTCACCATCATCGGCCACGATGGTGACGACGAGGCCTTTACCTTCGTCTTCGCCGATACGCAGCACGCCGGTCGTGCGTGCGAGCACTGCCTTGCCCTTAGGGCTGCGTGCCTCGAACAACTCGACAACACGGGGCAGTCCGCCAGCGATGTCCTGGGAACCAGCCACACCACCGGTGTGGAAGGTTCGCATCGTGAGCTGGGTTCCGGGCTCACCGATGGACTGTGCGGCGATCACGCCGACCGCCTCACCGGTTTCGATCGATCCACCGGTCGCCAGAGACATCCCGTAGGACGCAGCCGACAAACCCTGGTTCGAATTGTCGGTAAGCGGCGAGAGCACACGCACGCGTGTGACCTCGGAGTCGTCACGCAGTGTCTCCATGATTACCTCGGTGACCACCGTGCCCTTCTTGTAGACCGTGCCGTCAGATGTCTTGACATCGTCGGCGAGGGTGCGGCTGAACAGACGGGTTTCGAGGTACGTACGTCGGTCCGATGTATCCGGTTCGACGTCTTCGATCCAGATGCCACGTACGACACCCTCGACGTCGAATGGATCCTCGTCGTTGATGATCAGTTCCTGCGCGACATCGACCAGACGTCGGGTGAGATAACCCGAGTCCGCAGTACGCAGCGCCGTGTCGACGAGTCCCTTGCGAGCGCCCGGCGTCGCGATGTAGTACTCCAACATCGAGAGTCCCTCGCGGAAGTTCGACTTGATCGGACGAGGGATCATGTCGCCACGTGGATTGGCGACCAACCCGCGCATGCCAGCGATCTGACGCACCTGCATCATGTTGCCGCGCGCTCCGGAAGCAACCATCAACATCACCGGGTTGAACTCCATGGCCCGCAGGCCTTCCTCCATCCGATCCTTGATCTCATCGGTGGCCTCACTCCAGATCTCGACTTCCTTCTGACGGCGCTCACCATCTGTGATGATGCCGCGACGGAACTGCTGCTCGACCTTGTCCGCATCGATTTCGTGACGGTCGAGGATCTCCTGCTTGCCCTCTGGTGTACGAACATCGTCAATCGAGATCGTCAGGCCCGACTGCGACGCGAATCGGTAGCTAAGGTCCTTGATCGCGTCGAGGCTTTCGGCCACGACGGCCTTGCGGTAGTTGTGAGCCAACGTGTCGACAATTGTGCCCATGACCTTCTTGTCGATGGACTCGTTGATGAACTCGAACTCGTCTGGAAGTGCATCGTTGAAGAAGACACGTCCAACCGTCGTCTGGTGGTACGTCGCAGCGGAACCGTTGGCAGGCGTTGCGATGAGCTTCGGTGTCCGAAACTGAATCTTGGTGTGCAGCGCAACGTCGCCGGCTTCGTAGGCGGTCCGGAGTTCGTTGAGGTCGCGAAACACGCGACCTTCGCCAACCCGGCCGTCCTCTTCGGCTGTGAGATAGGCCGACCCGATAATCATGTCCTGGGTCGGGGTGACCAAAGGCCGCCCATGGGCAGGGCTTAGCACGTTGTTAGCCGACAACATGAGTACCCGAGCTTCAGCCTGAGCCTCCGCGGACAGCGGCAGGTGTACAGCCATCTGATCACCGTCGAAGTCAGCGTTAAACGCCGTGCAGACGAGCGGATGGATCTGGATGGCCTTGCCGTCAACGAGCACCGGTTCGAATGCCTGGATGCCGAGACGGTGCAGGGTTGGTGCACGGTTCAACATGACCGGGTGTTCTTTGATCACATCGTCGAGCACGTCCCAGACCTGCGGCTTGCGACGTTCGACCATTCGCTTGGCCGACTTGATGTTCTGCGCGAACTCGTGATCAACGAGTCGCTTCATGACAAACGGCTTGAACAATTCGAGCGCCATGATCTTCGGCAAACCGCACTGGTGAAGCTTCAGCTTTGGGCCGACCACGATGACCGAACGGCCGGAGTAGTCGACGCGCTTACCGAGCAGGTTCTGACGGAACCGACCCTGCTTGCCCTTCAACATGTCTGAAAGAGATTTGAGCGGACGGTTGCCTGGGCCCGTCACCGGACGACCGCGGCGGCCGTTGTCGAACAGTGCGTCAACAGCCTCCTGCAGCATCCGCTTCTCGTTGTTCACGATGATCTCGGGTGCACCGAGGTCGAGCAGACGCTTGAGCCGGTTGTTGCGGTTGATGACGCGACGATAGAGATCGTTGAGGTCAGAGGTCGCGAAACGGCCACCGTCAAGTTGCACCATCGGGCGAAGCTCGGGCGGAATGACCGGCACGACATCGAGGATCATGGCACGTGGGTCGTTGACCCGACGGCCCTGGTCGTTGCGACGGTTGAAGGCGGCGACGATCTTGAGACGCTTGATAGCCTTCTGCTTACGCTGTGCCGAAAGGGGCTTCTGCCCTTCCTCCGGATCGATCTGTTCACGTAGGCGGATCTCTTCGGAATCGAAGTCAATGCGTCCAATGAGCTGGGCGATGGCATCGGCGCCCATGCCACCCTCGAAGTACTCGCCAAAGCGGTCGGTCAGCTCACGCCAAAGCAATTCGTCTTCGATGATCTGACGACCGAACATCGACTTGAACTCTTCGAGCGCCCGTTCGAGCGTCTCGAGTTCCAGATCGTAGCGTTCGCGTATGGCCTCAAGGTCCTTGTCAGCTGCTTTCGACACGGCCTTGAGTTCGGAGTCCTTGGCACCGTCCGCTTCGAGCGTTTCGAGTTCGCCCTCGAGCTGCTCGGCGCGTTCTGCGAGCGTCACCTCGCGCTCGGACACGATCTCATCGCGCTCGGCCAGAACCTCGGCCTCGACGCTCGGCATGTCGGCATCGCGACGCTCTTCGTCGACCCAGGTGACGAGGTTGGCCGCGAAATAGATGACCTTCTCGAGCTGCTTCGCCTTGAGTTCCTCACGAGGCTCTGTGCCCATCAGGAGATATGCGAGCCAGGACCGGGTCCCACGTAGGTACCAGATATGTACAGCAGGAGCGGCCAGTTCGATATGACCCATACGCTCGCGACGCACCTTCGAACGCGTGACCTCGACGCCACAGCGTTCGCAGATGATCCCCTTGAAGCGCACGCGCTTGTACTTGCCGCAGTAGCACTCCCAGTCCTTGGTCGGACCGAAGATCTTCTCGCAGAACAGGCCGTCCTTCTCGGGCTTGAGCGTGCGGTAGTTGATCGTTTCGGGCTTCTTCACCTCACCGTTGGACCACATGCGGATGCTATCCGCTGTGGCGAGCCCGATTCGTATCTGACTGAAGTCGTTGACGTCCAACATGTTTGTCTCCCTCGTCCTCAGCGGCTCGCGCGCTCGGCAGCACGCTTTGCGTCTTCTTCATCCGAGCCACGCTCAGGACGGGACAGATCGATGCCCAGTTCCTCGGCGGTTCGGAAGATGTCTTCATCTAGCTCGCGCATCTCGATTTCCTGACCCGCATGGGAAAAGACCTCGACGTTGAGGCACAGAGCCTGCATTTCCTTGATAAGAACCTTGAACGATTCAGGAATCCCCGGCTCGGGAATGTTCTCGCCCTTCACGATCGCCTCGTAGACCTTGACCCGGCCCAAGACATCGTCGGACTTGATCGTCAACAGCTCCTGGAGGCAATAGGACGCTCCGTACGCTTCGAGCGCCCACACCTCCATCTCACCGAATCGCTGACCACCGAACTGCGCCTTACCACCGAGCGGCTGCTGGGTGATCATGGAGTACGGCCCGGTCGAGCGAGCGTGGATCTTGTCGTCGACGAGATGGGCGAGCTTCAGGATGTACATGTAGCCGACCACGACCTCGTTGTCGTAGGGGTCTCCCGTAAGGCCGTTGTACAGCTGGGTCTTTCCGTTCGTGCCGATCAGACGTTCGCCGTCGACCGACTCGGGATGAATATTGGCGAGGATCTTCTGAATGGTCGGGTGCTTCCCAGCCTGTTCGGTCTCATCCCAGTGAGCACCGTCAAACACGGGCGTAGCGACCAGAGTCGCCGGTGTTGTGTTCGGGTATGTCTTGTATTCGGTGCCACGGATCGGCTCTTCGCCCACCTTGGCGCCGTCGACGTCCCAACCCCAGCGAGCGCAGTAGCCGAGGTGAGCCTCGAGTACCTGACCCACATTCATACGGCTCGGCACGCCGAGCGGGTTTAGAATGATGTCGACCGCAGTGCCATCGGCAAGGTGAGGCATGTCCTCGACGGGAAGGATCCGCGATATGACGCCCTTGTTGCCGTGACGGCCCGCCAGCTTGTCGCCGACGCTGATCTTGCGCTTCTCGGCGACGTATACCCGCACGAGTTGATTGACACCGGGGGGCAATTCATGCGATTCGTCGCGGCTGAACACCTTGACGTCGATGACCTTGCCCGATTCGCCGTGAGGAACCTTGAGTGAGGTGTCTCGCACCTCACGGGCCTTCTCACCAAAGATCGCCCGCAAGAGACGCTCTTCGGGGGTCAGCTCGGTTTCACCCTTTGGGGTGACCTTCCCGACGAGCACATCGCCGGGGCCAACCTCGGCGCCTACGCGGATAATGCCGCGGTCGTCGAGGTCCGCCAAGATGTCGTCGGAGAGGTTCGGGATGTCCCGGGTAATCTCCTCCGGACCGAGTTTGGTGTCTCTGGCGTCAACCTCGTGTTCGTGAATGTGAATCGAGGTCAACACGTCGTCACGCACGAGGCGTTTGGACAGGATGATCGCGTCCTCGAAGTTGTAACCCTCCCATGGCATGAACGCCACGAGAAGGTTTTTGCCAAGTGCGAGTTCGCCAGAGTCGGTCGAGGGGCCGTCAGCGAGGATCTGGCCCTTCTTGACCCGATCGCCCTCGGCGACGCGAGGCTTCTGGTTGATGCAGGAATCCTGGTTCGAACGCTCGAACTTCAGGAGCCGGTAAGACGTCTTGCCGGCGTTTTTGTAGTCGACCGTGATCAGGCGTCCATCGAGTTCGGTGATGACACCGTCCTCTTCGGCAACGACCATGTCTGCTGCATCGCGAGCCGCTCGAACTTCAATGCCCGTGCCGATGTAGGGAGCCTCGGCGGTAAGCAAGGGAACCGCTTGGCGCTGCATGTTGGCGCCCATGAGCGCACGGTTGGCATCGTCGTGCTCCAAGAACGGAATCAGCGCTGTTGCGACCGAAACGATCTGTTTCGGAGAGACATCCATGAGCTGCACCTCATCGGGTGGCACGTAGGAGATCTCGGTAGTGGCACCGAAGAAAACGTCCTGTTCGAGCTGAAGTCGCAGGTCCTGCAACGATGCTGCCTGTGGGGAGCGACGCACAAGAACGCGGTCCTTGAGGAACTTGCCCTTCTCATCGACTGGCGCATTCGCTTGGGCGACGACGTACTCCTCTTCCTCGTCCGCGGCCATGTACTTGATCTCGTCGGTGACGTGGCCCTTCGTGACAACTCGGTAAGGCGACTCGATGAACCCAAACGAATTGACTCGGCCATAGGTCGCGAGCGCGCCGATCAGACCGATGTTGGGACCCTCTGGGGTCTCGATCGGACACATCCGTCCGTAGTGGCTGAAGTGCACGTCGCGCACTTCGAACCCTGCGCGCTCGCGCGACAGGCCGCCTGGGCCGAGGGCCGAGAGACGACGACGATGGGTCAATCCCGACAGTGGATTGACTTGGTCCATGAACTGGGACAGCTGAGAGGTTCCGAAGAACTCCTTGATCGAGGCAACGACCGGGCGAATATTGATCAAGGTTTGCGGCGTGATGGCCTCGACGTCCTGGGTCGTCATACGTTCGCGAACGACGCGCTCCATGCGAGACAAGCCGATGCGGACCTGGTTTTGGATGAGTTCGCCCACTGAGCGGATGCGGCGGTTAGCGAAATGGTCCTGGTCGTCGAGGCGGTAGCCCGGCTCACCCTTGGCGAGATGAAGCAGGTAGCTGCATGCGGCAAAGACTTCGCTCTGGGAGAGCACCGGTTGTGATGGATCGGGACGGTCAAGTTTGATACCGAAGAGCTCCTCGAGACGATCGATCTCGGGGCCGAGCTTGCGGTTCAGCTTGTAGCGGCCGACTCGCGACAGGTCATAGCGTCGCGACTCGAAGAACGCGTTGCGGAAGTATGTACGGGCTGACTCGACGGTCGGCGGCTCGCCTGGCCGAGCGCGCTTGTAGATCTCGACGAGTGCCTCGTCCTGTGTCGGTGCTAGTTCGCGGTCCTTTTCCCATTGCCCTTCAAGGAAATCGAAGTGATCTACGAACTTCTGGAGCAGACCGGGGTGGTTCTCCTCGTCGTACCCCAACGCGCGCAGAAGCACGAAGAGGCTGAGACGCCGCTTGCGAGCAACTCGGCAACCAGCGGTGACGTCCTTGCCCGGCTTCTGCTCTACGTCGAACTCGACCCATTCTCCGCGGTATGGGTGGATCGTGCCCGTCACGAGCTGGTTCTTTGCAAGATTTCGGAGTCGATAACGCTCACCGGGCTGGAAGATCACGCCGGGTGACCGGACGAGCTGTGACACGACGACACGCTCGGTGCCGTTGATCACGAACGTGCCCTTTTCCGTCATCATCGGGAAGTCACCCATGAAGACCGTCTGTTCTTTGATCTCACCGGTGTCCGAGTTCATGAACCGTGCGCGCACAAAGATCGGAGCGCTGTAGGTCATGTCTTTCTCTTTGCACTCCTCCACCGTGTACTTGGGCGGCGGGCGCAGGTCCTCGTCGTTGGGGTCGAACTCCAGTTCGAGCTGAAGGCGCTCCTGGAAATCCTTGATCGGGCTGATGTCACGAAACGTGTCGGCAAGACCCTCGTCGAGAAGCCACTTGAACGACTTGTGCTGAATGGCAGTCAGATCGGGAAGCTCAAGAGCCTCCTCGATATTGCCGAAGGAATAACGGTCGCGATGAACTGAAAGAGCAGACACTTAACGACTCCTGACGTGCACGGGGCGAACCGGCACGAAAACGACGGGCACGAAACTAGACGGCAGGGTGCGCTCGTGAATGATCGGGCGAAAACCTCAACCACGACGAGCGGACGACCACGGCAACTTCACATGCTAGGGCGCGCGACACCTCTGACACAACCCCCCGAATGCGCGCGAAGACAACCGTGATCAAGAAGAGTAAACGTCGCGACGGGCTCGGTCAAGAGTCCACGTGCACGACGACGACCTTCCAACGAGTGCATCGACGGGCCCCACAGGGTGTTGTGAGGCTCGTCGGCGATGACTCGAATGATCGGAATTTACTTTAGTTCGACGTCGGCGCCAGCGCCTTCGAGGGCGTCTCTGGCCTTCTCGGCGTCTTCCTTGCTGATGCCTTCGAGCACGGCCTTCGGTGCACCGTCGACCAACTCCTTGGCTTCCTTGAGCCCGAGGCTGGTTATCGAGCGGACCTCTTTGATGACGTTGATCTTCTTTTCGCCGGCGCTGTTGAGGATGACGTCGAATTCGGTTTGCTCAGCCTCGCCATCGTCGTCACCGTCACCCGGAGCCGCCGCCACAGCCGCTGCCGGCGCTGCGGCGGTCACACCGAAGCGCTCTTCGAACTCGGAGAGCAGCTCGGAAAGATCCAGCACGCTCATCTCGGCGATTGCGTTGAGAATGTCTTCTTTGGTTTCCATGGTCAGTCTTCCTTGTCTTGGCCGCCGTCGGCGGACCCTTGCTCGGTAGTGCCCGAATCATCAGCGCCATCAGCGCCATCGGCGGACCCTTGCTCGGTAGTGCCCGAATCATCAGCGCCATCAGCGCCATCGGCGGACCCTTGCTCGGTAGTGCCCGAATCATCAGCGCCATTAGCAGATGCTGGCTCGGGCGCTGCGGGTGCATCCGCAGCCCCGTTTTCGTTGATGAGGGCCTGGAGGCCATACGCGAAGTTCCGCGGCAACGCTTGCAAAAGAGATGCAAACCGTTGCATCGGAGCGGCAAGTCCGCCCGCGAATCGGGCGAGAAGCTCTTCGCGTGAGGCAATCTTGGCAAGCGAGCTGATCTGCTCGAGGCTGAGCATCTCTGAGTTGAGGATGCCGCCCTTGATGACGAGCGCATCGTTGGACTTACCAAACTCGACGACGGCCTTGGCTAAGCCAGCGGCGTCACCCTTCGCTCCGTCCTCGCTCTGGCCGACGAAGGCGATCGCGGTCGGACCTACAAGAAGCTCTTCGAGCTCAAGACCCAACTCGTTCGCCGCGAAACGAACCAGCGAGTTCTTGTAGATGCGGTACTCGCCACCTGCCTCACCAATCGCACTCCGCAAACTCGCCAAGGCGGGAACGTCGAGTCCGCGGTACTCGGTGATGAGCACGGAGTCGGCGCTCTCGAGTTTTGCCTTTACCTCAGCGACAATTGCCACCTTGTCGGCTCTCGGTTCTCCCATTGGACCTCGATCTGTCGGCACGAGCGTCGTCGCCCGTACAAGTCAACGCACCGACGGAGCCGGTACAAAACCAAAAAACGTTCGCCTCGGACATGAAGCGAACGCTTGCGGGCTCGACGGCCCAACCGGTGTTCACCTCGTCAGGCCGGGTCCGTCGCGCAGCGGCGCAAGACCCATTTCAGCGGCGAAGCCGCGCCGGATGTCTCTGGCAAGTAGATGTTGTGATGCTGAGGCTAACGCCCCGACGATAGATCCCCTACTCCGCGTCGGTGAGCTTCGGCTCGATCGCTACGCCGGGACCCATTGTCGACGAGATAACGACCTTGTGCATGTAGCGCCCCTTGGCGGTCGCGGGCTTCACGCGCTCAAGCTCAACCAGCATCGTCGAAGCGTTAATCACCAGATCATCTGCACTGAAACTGACCTTACCGATGGGGACGTGAACGTTGCCGTGACGGTCGGTTCTATATTCGACCTTGCCGCCCTTAAAGTCCGCAACGGCCTTCGCAACATCGTCGGTCATCGTGCCGCTCTTCGGATTTGGCATCAAACCGCGCGGGCCGAGCGAACGACCAAGCTTTCCGACCGTCGGCATCATGTCCGGCGTCGCAATGGCCAGATCGAAATCCATCATGCCGGCCTCAACCTCAGCGGCAAGGTCATCACCGCCAACGAAGTCAGCTCCGGCTTCGGTCGCTGCGCTGGCCGCTTCGCCCTGCGCGAAGACCGCGATGCGGACATTCCGGCCCGTACCCGCCGGAAGCGCAACCGTGCCCCGCACTGCCTGCTCGGCCTTGCGCGGATCGACACCGAGCCGGACCGCGAGATCGACCGTCTCGTCGAAATTCGCGGTGGAAAGAGTCTTGACCAGATCGACAGCTTCACGCAGCGGATGAAGCCGCTCATGATCGTATCGTCTGGTTGCGTCGGAGTACTTCTTGCCTCTACTCATCAATGTCCCGATCTATTCGGTCCCTCACGTATGCCTGCTTCTCAGCAGACGGGCGCCGGGCGAGGTCCTCCCGGTCGACCCATATGATTCTGGATCAGACGATGCGGATACCCATACTGCGGGCGGTACCGGCCACCTGGAGCTTGGCCTGATCGATGTCGTCCGTATTGAGATCTGGCATCTTCGTCTGCGCGATCTCGGCAACCTGGGCGTCGGTGATCGTGCCCGCTTCCTCGCGACCCGGGGTCTCCGATGCCTTCGCGAGACCAGCAGCCTCAAGGACGAGGGACGATGTCGGCGGAGTCTTGGTAATGAAGGAGAACGTCCGGTCCTCATGGATCGTGATCTCGACGGGGACGATCTGTCCACGCTGAGACTCGGTCTGCGTGTTGTAGTCCTTGCAGAAGTCCATGATCGCGATGCCGTGGGGACCGAGCGCGGTACCCACTGGAGGTGCCGGCGATGCTTGGCCGGCGGGGATCTGGATCTTGACGACCGCTGTGACCTTCTTCTTGGCCATGATGAATCTCTACTCTGTTCGGTTGACGTGTGTCGTGGTTCTTATCGTTGGCGCTGACTACGCTGGGCCAGCTGTCGCCGGTGCAGCGGAGGTCTGAAAACGCCAAGACGTCGGATGGAGAATGCTAAGGCCCCGAAGCGCGATTGGCTACGGGTAATGGGTGGTTAGAGCTTCGCGACCTGCGAGAATTCGAGTTCGACTGGGGTTTCACGCCCGAAAATATTGACCAGCACCTTTACCTTGAGCTGATCCTCGTTGATCTCGATGACCTCGCCGGAGAAGTCCGCGAACGGCCCTTCCTTGACACGAACCGTTTCACCAAGTTCGTACTCGAGCCGAGCCTTCGTGCGCTTCGGTGCCTCTTCGTCGTCGACTGGGGTCCCGAGGAATCTCTCGACCTCGCTTCGTGAGAGCGGCAGTGGCCTGCCGGCTGCACCGACAAAATTGACGATATTCGGAGTGTTCTTGATGACGTACCACGACTCGTCATCAAGCTGGCAGCGCACCAACAGGTACCCCGGGAACATCTTCTTCTGGACGACGACCTTCTTGCCATTCTTGAATTCAGCGACATCTTCCATGGGGATCACGACCTCATGGATGCGGTCGTCCATCGCCATCGAATCGATGCGAGATTCCAGGTTCTGTTGCACCTTCTTCTCGTACCCCGACTGTGTGTGCACGACATACCAGCTGCCCGGCTTGTCGAATGCGCTCTCCGGCCGACGGCGCGGCTTCGCTGCCTTGAGCATTGCGTCCTCGTCGAGCGCTGCGTCATCAGCCGTATCAGCCGTATCAGCCGTATCAGCCGTATCAGCCGTATCAGCCGTATCAGCCGTATCAGCCTCGGTGAGGATACCGGTAGGAGCGTCGTCCACGGGGTCGGCCGAAACGTCATCGGTTGTATTTGGGGAGTTCATATCATCGATACTCATATGGCAAAGAGGTCCAGAACGAATTTAGAGAAGAGCCAGTCAAGGCCCGCTATGAACGTGGTAAGCACCACGATGGTCACTAACACAATAATGGAGTAGTGGATCGTTTCCGAACGCGTCGGCCAGGCAACCTTACGCAGTTCTGAGCGAACTTCACGCGCGAACTGAACCGGCGACGTTCGCTCCTCTTGGGGTCGCGAACTCGGCGGCTGACGGCGCGTGGACGTGGGCGCGCCGTCTTCGCCTATCTCGCCTTGCCGTCGCAGTAGACGCTTTTGCTCTCGATTCATTGCCATCGGTCAATCCGATTCATCTGAGGTGTTGACACATTGCAGGGCAGGAGGGACTCGAACCCTCAACCGCCGGTTTTGGAGACCGGTGCTCTAGCCAGTTGAGCCACTGCCCTCCGGTTGGCATCGCGCAGCGCACGACAGCACCGAAATACTACGCAGCGCAACGATAGCAGCACCGCGTGGCGCTTCGACATCGATCGCACCAACCTCCGCTCACACCCCAGTTCACCTCAGCGCGCAAGTGCTGTTCGCTGGTTAGAACGTTCGTCTCGGCCCGTCATCGAGCAACGCCGCCCTCTCCGAGAACCCGAACATCGGCATACCTACGGGGCTGCTTAGTGGTTGACCGACGCGGAACGCCGGTAGACGACCGCACCGGCGACCGCACCGGCGGCCGCTGCTGCCACGCAGACTCCAACGCGACGGGTACGGCGATGTGGCTGGGCCAGCGCCATGTCGACCGAGTTGATCAACTCCGACCACGACGGGGAACCGATTGAGACCGATGGCTGGTCTCGCATCGCCGACATCGCCGAACGAACACGGCGGAGTTGAGCTCGCTCCGCCTGGCAGCGAAGGCAGTGCTCGACGTGGTTGAGTGCAACGGAATCGAGCGTAGATGGATCGTCGAGCGACGCCGCGAGCAGGGGGGCAACCTGGCGACAGCGAGGAGATCCAGGCAAGTTCACTGCCTCGTCTCCGGGCCGAAACCGGCATCGAAGAGCTGCGCTCGGATCTGGCGTCGCGCGCGGTGCAGACGCACCCGGACCGCTGAGACCGAGGTGGACAGCTCTTCGGCAATGTCAACGTGAGCCAGATCGTAGATGTCACGCAACACCACAACCGCGCGCAGTTTTGGAGCCAATCCGCGAACGATCAGATCGATCTCCCCAGCCAGACTCGCACCCTCAGCACAGGCTTCTGGTCCCGTTCCAGGATCACTCTCGTGATCTATGCGCTCATCGAGCGGGTCATGGCGGTTCCGACGTCGTCGTGAGAGGTGGTCACATGCGCAGTTGGCGGTGATGCGGTAGAGCCACGTCGAGAACTGTGCATCGAAACGAAACGCATTGATCGACCGGTACATCCGCAGGTATGTGTCCTGAGCGACGTCTTTTGCGTCTTGGGCATCGTCGGTTAGGCGCAGGGCCAAGGTGTACGTGGAACGGTGGGTGCGCTTGACAATCTCCTCGAACGCCGCGCGATCGTCAGACTGCGCCGCCAGCACCAGATCCCCGATCGTGCGCTCGTCGGGACCAACGACCAAACGCAGCGCAGGTCGATCCGGTCGCTCGCGAACCTCGCTATCGACGCCGGCAACTGCCACGTGTCTGTTCTACTACCGATGAGCGCAGATGAGGCGCATCATCGCGAGGCGCCACGACATGGACTCAACGAGTCTCTTTGTGGGTGGTGTGCTTGCGGTCCCAGCGGCAGTACTTCTCCAACTCGATGCGCTCGCGGTTGTTGACCTTTGACTTGGTGGTGATGTAGTTGCGACGCTTGCACTCTTGACACTCCAGCGTCACCTGGACTCGCTTGTCGGAAGCCACGATGTCTCCAATATCTCTATGGTTTTTGCCGACGCATCGGCACGAGTTGACCGACCCGACGGTTGTCGGAATCGTTGTGTAGCGACGGACAGATTTGAACTGTCGACCTCTCGATTATGAGTCGAGCGCTCTCACCAACTGAGCTACGTCGCCATCATCGGATGGTACCGACGAGCTCCCTGACAGAATCGAACTGTCGACCTTTTCCTTACCATGGAAACGCTCTACCGACTGAGCTAAGGGAGCAAAAGATCGGCATCTTCCGACCGCCAAGGATGCCACGACGATACGCCGTTCCCCAACCTCCCGACGGCTGTTGTCCCCAACGCTTCCCCAGCAGTAGCTCGACAGGTGTACAACAGCTCAAGTCGTTCGGCCCATATGTCGATGCACTGCACGTGAGGATCGACCGAGTCGTGATGAGCGACAACAACGCTACAGCCATCCTTGAGTTGCACCCGCAGTTCACTGTGATCGCCGGACTCGACGAGGACACTCACCGCTCTCTCGCGCAGACGATCATCGGTGCGCTCGGCGTGACAGAAGATGGCACCCACGTCGAGTTCAGTGAGTCAAACGGCAGTCAATACGTAGCGTTTCGGGGAACCAAGCCTCACATGGTGCTCGACACCACAACCGGCGAGGATCACAGCAGCGAGTACCTCGATGAGCAGGGCCGCATCGACATCCTTCGTTCAATCGGCTATCTGTCGCGCCGCGAGGCAGAGCGGTACTGCGTACTCGATTCGGTGGAACTTGAGCGCCTCGCCTCGGACGATCTCGTCATCGACGCGCTCGCACGTCTGGACCAGACCGAGTTGTGGGCGTTGGTAGCCGCGGTCGACAAGGCCGAGGCGAGCGTGCGTGTACAAGCCGACGCAGCTGGACCTGCCGGGCTCGCCGACGAAATGTTCGAAATCGTCGAGGAACGGCGCGACGAAACTCTGCGCACAGCGGAGAACCTGACACGCTGGCGCTGGGCTTCCGCCATCGTCGCGCCGGTTGCGCTCTTGGCCAGCTACCTCGTCACGCTCACTTCGGTCGGGATCGCAGCATTGCCTCTACTCGGGGTTGCAATGGCAGCGGCCCTCGGTTCATTCGACGCACAGCGGCGCCACAACCTTGCGATGCAACAAGAGGAGCGAGTATTGCTCAAAGCCGAAGCAGACTCCTACGCTGATTTCCAGATCACTCGCGGCAACGGCCTCCTCGCGGGCGACGAACAACGAATGGCGTACATGGACGCGGCCAAACACCATCAAGCCGTCGGGCAGCAATGGACCGCCACCTTCGGCGACGTCACGCCCACGTGGGTGCGGCGGCGCCGGCGTGACATCGAAGCTGTTGCGCGGCTCTACAAGGTTGCCGATCACGACGACGACGTGGTCGCAGAAAGTACGCGCACCGAGATAGCTTCTCTGCCTTTGTCCACCGCGATGATGCGCTGGATGCAATCGCGTTCGATTGGTCGCTCGACCCTGCCGGCGGTGTTGTGCGAACCGTTCAAGAATCTCCCAGCAGAGTTGATTCCGACGCTGCTCGAATCACTCGTTCGTTCCTCCACGCGACGTCAAACTGTGCTTGTGACCAACAACGCCGATGTCGTCGCCTGGGCCGGGGTCGAAGGTATGGCCGGCAATCTGTCGGTCGTCAACATCACAGCGAACCAGACCGAGGGACCGATCGCGCCACTGATGTGGGACGGCGCAAGCTTTGAGGACCGCGTGCTCGCTCTGCGCGTAGCGCGAGCACCAGACTCCCTAACGAGCTGACCTGGGCCGCGGGGCATCCGACTACGGTGATCGAATGGAAATCCGCGCCGCGACCCTTGCCGACGCCGAAGCGATCCGCACGATCTACAACCACGAGGTAGCCAGTTCGACCGTGACGTTCGACTTGGTCGAACGTTCAGGGGAGGAGCAACGACGCTGGCTGACCGATAGATCAGGCGCCCATGCGGTGCTCGTCGCAGAGAGCGACGGCATCGTCATCGGATTCGGTTCGTTGTCGAGTTATCGCGATCGACCGGCCTACAACACCACGGTCGAGGACAGCGTGTACGTCGACCGTGCGGCGCGTTCCGATGGCGTCGGGTCTGCACTGCTAGGCGCTCTGGTAGACACCGCGTCCGGCCACGGGTTCCACTCCATGGTCGCCCGTATCGTCGGCGGACACGACGCCTCAATCCGCCTCCATGAGAACCACGGATTCACGATCATCGGCACGGAGCGAGAGGTCGGGCGCAAGTTTGGTCGCTGGCTAGACGTCGTATTGATGCAACGGCTTCTCTAATCCGATGCCTCGTCGAAGCGAGGGCGTTCGCCGACGGTTGCACAGTTGGTTAGCATTTACTTACCAAGAGTGGTAATTTCGTGGCCATGATGGACGCGGCGGCCCACGCTCTTTCCGATCCGACGAGACGCCAGATCCTCCAGCTCGTGCGCGACGATGAATCCACAGTGGGTGAGATCGCATCCAACTTTCCGGTGACACGGCCCGCAATCAGCCAACACCTGAAGGTTCTCGTCGACGCTCAGCTCATGGCGGTCCGCCCCGACGGAAATCGGCGCTACTACCGGGCCCGTCCAGAAGGTTTGACCGACCTGCGAGCGTGGCTCGACTCCTTCTGGCGCACATCGTTGCGCAACCTGAAGGTCGAGGTCGAGCGTGAGCGCTGGAATGAGCTCAAGGATGAATCACAGCACCGGGGCTTGGACGATGGATGAAAGAACGCAGGACGCTCTTGTTCTGACCGAACGTATCCGGGCGACACGCGATGAGGTCTTCGATTTCCTCGTCGAGCCCGACAAGCTGCTGCGTTGGATCGGCACCGATGCCGACATCGACCCTCAACCCGGCGGCAAGTTCTGGCTAAACGTCACGGGCGACGACATTGCCATCGGAAGTTATCTTGAGGTCGACCGACCGAATCGCGTCGTATTCACCTGGGGTTGGGACGGGAGCCTCGAGGTGCCGCCGGGTTCGTCGACCGTAACCTTCACGCTCACCGCCGACGGCGACGAAACCGTCGTCGAACTCGCCCACGCCGGCCTCCCGATGGGTCAGGACGACGAACACCGAAACGGCTGGGTCTACTTCCTGGGTCGCCTCGTCGACACAGTGTCCGGACACGAACTGAATCAACAACGCTGAGCGGGGTATCGAGCCTTATGACGAACTACGACGACGCACGAGACGAGCTACTCGATGCCGAGGTGGAGCTGATGCTCCAACGCGAGCGGGTGGCCGCACTTCGGCGCTCGCTACCACCGGGGCCGATGGTGACCGACTACGAGTTCGACAGCGACACCGGCGAGGTCAGCCTCCGTCAGCTGTTTTCAGCCCCAGGGCGACCACTGGTGCTCTATCACTTCATGTATGGCAAGGCGCAAACCGAGCCGTGCCCGTCATGTTCGATGTGGACCGATGGCTGGAATGCGATCGCCGGACACCTTGCTGCGCGTATCGATTTCGCGGTTGTTACCGCCGCAAGCGTCGCCGAGAACCAAGCGATGGTCGCCGAACGGGGCTGGTCCAACCTGCGTTGGCTGAGTGCAGCTGACTCATTCTTCAAGGCCGACATCGGCGGCGAGGGCGACGACGGCAGTCAATGGCCATTCATCAGCGTTTACGAACAGACCGACGAAGGAATCCGCCTCACGTACTCGGGAGGCGCACATCTACGCGACGATCACTGGCGTGGAATCGATCTCCTTTCGCCCGTATGGAACTTCTTTGATCTGACCCCGAAAGGCCGCGGGGATTGGATGCCTGGCTAAGACCTGGCAGGTCAGTGGACATGGAACACCGGTTAGAACAGAAGGACAGACGACGGCGCACCTGTGCGCCGCCGTAATCCCTAGGTCGGCTGGTCAGTCGGCGACCATTCCGCCGTCACAGAAGTAACAATGGCCGGTCATGAAACTGCCGGCGTCCGAGGCCAACAGCAATGCCAGCCCTACCAACTCATCGGGGTGCGCAGCTCGGCCGATGAGCGACGACTTGGCGGCAGACTCCTGAAAAGTCTTAGGCATCGCTCGAACCATCGCTGTGTCGATCGTGCCGGGCACCATTGCGTTGACCCGCACGTTGTGCACCGCGAGAGAACCCGCCATCGACCGTGTCGCCGCCTCGAGGCCAGCCTTGGCGACGGGATAGAGCAGGTGGCCGGTGCTGAACATGTGCGCGCCAGCGCTCGACACGTTGATGACCGATCCATGACCTGAAGCGACGAGATAGTCGAGGGCCTCCTGGACGAGAAACACGGGCCCGCGCAGGTTGGTCGCTAGTGCCTTCTCCCACGCTGTCTCGGTTATCTCGCCAACGCCCTGCATTAGAGGATTGGCCGCGTTGTTGACGACGATGTCGATCCGACCGAATTCGTCTGTGGTTGCAGCAACAAGCGCTCGCACGGCGTCGAGATCACCAACGTGGCACGGCACCGCCAGCGCGCGTCCGCCCGCATCGTTGATCTCGGCCGCGGCGATGTCACAAGCTTCAGCTTTGCGACTCGCGATCACGACCGCGGCACCTTGCGCGGCGAATGCCTGTGCGATCGATTGGCCGATCCCGCGACTTCCACCCGTCACGATCGCCACGCGGTCGGTCAGGTCGAAGAGCGCTTCAATACGTTCCTTGTCAAGCATCGTCGGAACCGTCAGTCGAGATACTTGGCGGCGTTTCCGAGGCTGTAGTCCCGGTTGGGTTCGCGCGGCGGGAAATTGAACCCACCTTCGGGCTTCCATCCCGAGGAGCCGATGTCCTCGTTAATGTGTGCCATGTTCATCTGATCCATCTGATAGCAGAACTTGCCATCGCCGGCGTAGTACAGAACCGAGATCCCGCACTGTCGGTACTCGGTTCCGTCGGCGCCGGGAATGATCTGGTCGAATGCGGACACGACGCGGCGACCGTCATACATCGTCCATGCCTCGGGGAATCGCCATTCACCCAACCCAGTCATGGACTCGCGCATGAAGGTGGCGATTTCGTCGGCACCCTCTGTGCGACCCCAAGCTGGGTCCGAATAGACCGCGTCCGCCACGAAGAAGTCCGCAAGCGAAGCCCACTCGGCTTCGCCGGCCTGGATCAACTCACGCTGACGTAGATACCTGGCGAAGGTAGCGCGTGCTTCGGCTTCGATGTCGTCGGCATTCATGTCGTCGTTATCGGTCATTACATCCCCCGGTTGTCCAATTCGAACTCGTTGCGATGCTGCCGGGCCAGAACGACCCGGCAGCATCGACGACTGGTGGGCCGGGGAGGATTTGAACCTCCGAAGGCTATGCCAGCGGGTTTACAGCCCGTTCCCTTTGGCCACTCGGGCACCGACCCAACGTGAGCGGTACTTTAGCGAGCGACGTCGATGATTCCCCGCTCGAAGTAGAGCGGCGTCGACCGATCACTCCGACCAACGAGGAGATCCCATGCCAAGTTTTGACGTCGTTTCCGAAGTCGACCTACAGGAGGTTCGCAATGCGGTGGACCAGGCGGCGCGCGAGGTGAGCAACCGATTCGATTTCAAGAACACCAACTCGACAATCGAATTGGGCGACGGCACGATCAACATGGCGTCGTCGACCGAGGATCGCCTAGCTGCTGCACGCGTCGTGCTCGAAGAGAAGCTCGTAAGACGCAAGGTCTCGCTCAAGACACTCGACTACGGCAAAGTCGAAGAAGCATCCGGCGGCACTGCGCGCCAGGTCGTCACGTTGGCACAGGGCATCTCCTCGGAAAAGGCGCGTGAACTCAACAAGTTCATCAAGGGCCTGGGCCTCAAGGGCGTGCAGTCGGCAACCCAGGGCGAGCAGTTACGCGTCTCAGCCAAGAAGCGCGACCATCTACAAGAGGTCATTGCGAAGCTAAGAGAAGGCAACTTCGGAGTACCCCTCCAGTTCAACAACTTCCGCGACTAGCTACTTGCTGCTAGTTCGCGACGCCTTCGGCGTCGCTCATACGCAGAACGCGAGCGCAGAACCGTCCGGGACGGCAAAAGCCGCACCCGAACTACCCGCCTCACTCATACGCAGAACCCGGGAACCCTCCGGATTCCTTCGAGTTTCGGCTTCGCCGAAACATCGCGAACGCATCTCAGCCCGACCGGCAAGGTCCAAGCACAACCACGTCAGACATCCAGCGCGGCACCGACTCAGCCAAGGCACCCCTTGCGCTAGATGTCTGACACC
>JADFOM010000238.1 GCA_022562835.1 Acidobacteriota bacterium
GTTGCGATCCCGGGGAGGTTGAGCAGCCACGTGAGAGGGCCGAGGAAGATACGACGATCTGGGATCGAGGCATTTAGGAAAGCCCGCGCAACCTCGGGATCGAATTGAGTGCCAGCGCACTGGGCGATCTCAGCGCGCGCTTCGTGGTGGGGCACCGGCTTCTTGTAGCTGCGCGCACTCGTCATGACATCGAAGGCATCCGCTACAGCAACGATCCTGGCACCGATATGGATGTCGGTTGTGCCAAGACCATTGGGGTAACCATTCCCGTCCCAGCGCTCGTGGTGCTCGCCGATCGCACGGACCCATTCGCCGAGCCATTGCGCGATCGGCTCTGTGATTCGGAGTCCTGCGTCGGGATGAGTCTTGATGATCTCGAACTCGTCGCTGGTCAAGGGGCCAACCTTGTTGAGAATCTCAGCGGGGACCAGCAACTTGCCGACATCGTGCAGCAGTGATGCCCAACGCAGACGTGCCGCGTCAGCTTCGGGGATGTGCATCTCGTCGATGATGAGGTCGGTGTAAGCACGGACTCGTTCGCAGTGACCGCGCGTGAGTCGGTCATGGCGCGAGAGACTCGCGACCATCCCGAGCATCTGCTCGGCGTACGGCATGTCAGGGTCGTCGACGAAGCCGTTGAGGCGAACCTCGTCGATGCGACGCTCGAGCTGACGGGTTGTGCCCGTGCGTAGGGCAAGACCGAAGCGCGACGGCGCTTCGTGGGGGAAGATCAGTCCGAGATCGAGCAGCGAGGCGAGTGGAAGAATTCGTCGTGTGAGCCGCTCGGTGACAACCATGATCGCTGCTGCGATCGCAACTACAGTGATCCACCACATGAGGACCGAAACGTCATACTCGTGTGGTGGTAGATGTTTCGCTGCAAGCCACGTGAAGGAGAAGGATGTGGCGACAGGTGCCAGCAACACAGCGGCCCGAATGACGCGCGCTGACCGGCGGTGACGACGCCACCGCTCGGGCGGTGGCGCGAGAGCACCCGAAGGTCCACCGGCTGTTTGCACTCTCCTCTAATCGGTCTGCTGGCGAAGCTACTGATGGGTTCAGCGCCCGAATGGGCTCTTTGGCCCATCCAAAAATGAGCCTCTCGACCTATGGCGCGCGGGCGGGGTTTGGTGGGTCCCCCGTTGTCGTGTTCAAAATGTCGTTTGCTCGATCTCGACGAGTGCTGAGATACGTTCGAGGTAACGGTCGCGTTGCATCTCGGCGGCACCGAGCGACGCCAGATGTGGAGTCAGCCACTGCACATCGATGAGACCGTCGTCGCCGAGTAGATCGCACAGTGAGGCGACGGCTGCCTTCGAGGCGTCGCGGACCCTGTGGAACTTGGACTCCGCAGCGAACAGCTTGCCCAGACATAGGCCGTACAGTCCCCCAACGAGCTCTCCGTTCGTCCAGGTCTCGATGCTGTGGGCCCAGCCGAGGTTGAACAACTCGAGGTAAGCCAAGCGGATCTGATCATCGATCCAGCCGTGAGGTCGACTCGGGTCGGCGCATCCCTCAAGAACGAGAGCGAAGGCTGTGTCGACCCTCGTCTCGAAGCGCTTGTGGGATCGGGTGAGCGACCGACTTTCGTGAAAATGAGAGGGCTCTAGAGTGCCTCGAGGATCTGGGCTCCACCATCCAATGGGTCCGTCGCGTTTGAGTGGCATCGGAAAGATGCCGAGACGGTAGGCATCGATGATCGTCGCGGGTTCGAGGTCTGCGCCGACTGCGAGCAGACCCGATTCA
Organism: Acidobacteriota bacterium; assembly: GCA_022562835.1. Taxonomy (GTDB): domain Bacteria; phylum Actinomycetota; class Acidimicrobiia; order Acidimicrobiales; family SHLQ01; genus JADFOM01. The sequence continues at coordinate 1,747 of JADFOM010000238.1, forward strand.
TCCGCAGTACTTGCCGGAGGGAACCACCAGCGGTTCTCGGGGAGCGCCGAGCCCGTCAGCTTGGACCGGAGATCGTGATCGACTGGATGCGAACGTCCTCGGTTGGTGTCCCGTCGGGGTCGCCGACTGCCTCGAGTGCACGCACGGTGTCCAGGCCGTCGGTCACCTTGCCGAATCGGGAATACGAACTCGGCAGCGCTTCACCGTTGGGCCCGGTCACCACGAAGAACTGGCTGCCATTCGTGTTCGGCCCGCTGTTCGCCATTGCGACCGACCCGATTTCGTAGAACATGCCGTTGTCCAAGGGTTCGGTGGGGAGTTCGTCGTCAAACGTGTATCCGGGGCCACCTGTGCCAGGAGGATCGCCGACGGCGTCTCCTCCCTGGACCATGAACTCTGGAATGATCCTATGAAACGCCACGTCGTCGTAGTACTGGTATGCCGCGAGCACGACGAAGTTGTTGACCGTTTCCGGTGCGGTCTCCGCATCGAGTTCGATCGTGAAGTCACCCTTCGTTGTCGAAACGGTTGCGGTGTAGGTGCCTGCTGGGTCGATACACATTTGTTGTTGTGCGGCGAACTCGAGGGTTTGGGGAGCGCTCCCGTCGAGCGGTGGGCAGGTGTCGGTCGGGGGTACCGCTTCGGTCGAGGGTGCCGGTTCGGTCGACGGTGCCGCTTCGGGCGGGGCCTCGTCATCGTCATCGCTCAACAACAGCGCGACGCCGATCATCGCGACGATTACAACAGCGGCGAGGGCACCGTACGTATAGAGACGTTGGCGGCGCTTTGCAGCCGCCGCGGCGTGATGAGCCGCGGTCAGACGGTCCTGACGGCCTTGCTTTTGTCGTTGACGTTTATCGGTGCCCATCGTCGACAAACTAGCGGTCTGTGATCACGTCGTGGGGCCACCTCAAGTCTCGGTGGCTGAAACATTGACGCTATGCGCGGCTTTGGTTCGGCGCTGTCCACTGGCCCGCGGACTCCCGCGCGCTACTCCCCGTCGACGGCGCGCACCGTGATCTGGTCGATTCGGGTGACCTCGGTGGGGCTGCCGGTTGCGGCACCGACGTCGGCGATTCGAGAGATCACATCCAATCCCTCGGTGACCTCACCGATCACGGGGTGATCGGGCGTCGTGAGAAAGACGTCGGCGTCGTCGGTGCCCGAGACGAGAAATCGGGTGTCGTACATGCCGTTGGGGTCGGTGATCATCGCGACTGTGCCGAGCTGGTAGGAGCGGTCCGCGTCCGCTTCCGCAGCGAGCCTGAACGGGATGTCACCGGTGCCTACGGGATCGCCGGTCGCTCCTGCGAATAGCAGCCCTTCGTCGAGAATAAAGTGCCACGGCAAGCCGTCGTAGAAGTGGTACAAAGCCAAACTGGCGAACGTATCGGTCGCCTCGTACTCGCTCATGTTGAGGTCGATCACGATGTCGCCTGCTTCGGTAGTGATGGTCGCCTCGTAGTTCGTGCCCTGCTCGAGGCAGCCGTTGGGGGCATCGATAAATCCGGTGGTTCGTTCACTGGAACCGTTGAGTGCTGGGCACGGCGTGGACTCGTCGAGCTGCACACCGGGCGGTGGGGCGGGCAGGTCGATTCGGGCGATGGTCGCAGGCGGGTCCTCCGAAGCGACGTCGCCGCCGCCGGCGAGGCTGCCTATCAGGCCGGCGACGAGGCCGGTCACCATCGCCAGCACACCGAGGATCGCGATGATGCGGATACGACGCTGTCGTTTGGTCTGGTGTTGAGATGCGCGGGCCGCCGCATGTGCGGGGTCCATCTGACGGCGCGGTTTGCGGGGCTTGCTCTTCTTGGCCACGAAATGCGCACCGTAGTGCACGAGCGCAGAGGTACGGTGTCGAGTCGTGACTCTTCTGGTCCAAAAGTTCGGCGGCACCTCGGTCGCGAACTCCGAACGCATCAGAGCGGTGGCCGACCACGTTGCTCGCACGGTTCGCCGCGGGTCCTCGGTTGTGCTCGTGATCTCCGCGATGGGTAAAGAGACCGACGAGCTGCTGCGCATAGCTGGTGAGGTCTCGACGACGAAATCTGGACGCGAGATGGACATGCTCGTCACCTCCGGTGAACGCAAGGCGATCGCGTTGATGTGCATGGCGTTGCACGAGGTCGGCCTGACGGCCGATTCGTTCACCGGTTCACAGGCGGGTTTCCTTACCGACACGACGCACATGAACGCGAAGATTCTCGAGGTCAAGCCCGATCGTGTGAGGGCGACTCTCGAGAAGGGCAAGATACCTGTTGTCGCTGGGTCTCAGGGGGTGTCGACCGAGCGCGACATCACTTTCTTGGGCAGAGGTGGCTCCGATACCACCGCGGTTGCGCTTGCGCACGTACTCGGTGCCGACGTCTGTGAGCTCTACACCGACGTCTCAGGTGTCTACACAAGTGATCCACAGGTTGTTCCAAGCGCACTCAAGATGGATCGAGTCTCGTTCGATGAACTGTTGGAGATGACCGCGTCGGGCTGTCCCAAGCCCGCGATGCGGTCGGTTGAGATGGCCAGGACCCACGGGGTGGCGCTGCACGTACGTTCAGCGTTCACGTGGGAGCAGGGCACGCATGTGACAGAGGAGGGATCGTCAATGGAGAACGCGATCGTGTCTGCGGTAACGCATGACACGTCTGAGGCAAAGATCACAGTCGCCGGCGTCGTCGACCGGCCGGGGGTCGCCGCGTCGATGTTTCGTGCGCTGGCGGAGCGCGACGTCAACGTCGACATGATCGTGCAGAACGTGTCTGCCGATGAGGTCACCGATGTGTCGTTCACGGTGCCCCA
>JADFOM010000239.1 GCA_022562835.1 Acidobacteriota bacterium
GTCCGATCAGATCTAGAAATCTCAGCTTCCACACCTTCCATATCGCCTCACGCACGATCCGCTTCGACATCTTGGACTCACCCGATTCCCGCTCCTCGAAGATGATGGGAATCTCGGTAAGCGAAAATCCCTTTCGCCAGGCCCGCAGCCGGGCGCTTCGCGACCTCGGGTTCGATCCCATCGAAGGTCTGACCGGAGATAACGATGCAGATCTTCTGCAATCCGCCAACGAAGCCGACATCGTTTACGAAAGATTTCGCTCGGCGGGGGTGACCGTTGCAGTGTCGACTACGGGCGTACCCCTGGAGATGGCCAATGCCATCGCGGCGAATTACACAACCGACCAGTGGGGGTTGCGTACTTCGATGTCGGGTACCGCACTCAGCGACGCTGGTGTCGAGGCCGCCTACATCGACGGTGCTATTTCGGTCGCAGAGACCCCGGTTGGCACGGCGCTCCAGCCGTCAATGGCCGATGACCCGATGGTTGCAGCATGTGTCGACGATGTGGAGCAACGCACGGGGCGCAGTTTCTCCTACGACCTCGACGTTGAGGTAAACGACATAGGTGCGGCGCTAGCGGCGTGTTCGATCGCAACAGTGCTTGAGCGTGCGCTCACCGACGCGGGGCCCGACCTCACCAATGAGACATTTGGGAGTGCGCTCGAGGGAATCGGCGACATCGACCTGCCGGGGCGCAGCGGCGCACACTTCGGTCCGGGGGATCTTTCAGGTGGGGGCGAGTTCACGACCATTCGCTTCGACGCCGCCACTGAACTCTGGAACCCGGTCGACTAGCGAATCGATTGAAATCGGGTTGTGTCGATCTCGCCCGCTTTCTGCAAGACTCTTTGGATGCCATCCGAATTTGCACTCAAATCCATGAACCAAATCCACCGCGTGCTGCTGAAGGTGAGTGCTGGCCATTTCGGCTGGACCGCCGGAAAGATGCCAGCTCTCGAACTCACAACCACCGGTCGCAAAAGCGGTCAGCGGCGTTCGAGCATGTTGACGTCACCGTGGCAGGATGGCGACACGATGGCGGTGGTCGCGTCGGCTGGCGGCAATGACCAGCACCCCGCTTGGTTTCTCAATCTGCGCGACAATCCCTCGGTGACGGTGCGAACCAAGGATGGCACTAGCGAGATGAAGGCTCGTATAACGTCCGGTGAGGAACGAACCGATCTGTGGCAGCAGATCACCGCCAAACACAAGAACTACGCTGGCTATCAGACCAAGACCGAACGTGAGATTCCCGTGGTCCTCCTCGAGACCGTCGACTAACGACAAGAGCGTTCGCGTGGGCGATCGCGGGGCTCGATCTGCGTTCTCGTCCTCGACATGAGACACTTGTCACATAGGCCCGGGGGGCGGGTCAAGGGAGGACTTTCATGAAACGTTTCGGATGGTTGTTTGCTGTGCTCACGGTGTTTGCCTTGGTGGCAGCGTCGTGCGGTGATGACGACGATGGTGGCGACGCGTCCGCTGATACCACCGCAGCAACAGAGGGGACTGCCGCACCTGAAACAACCGCGGAGCCCGACGGCGAGGACGACGCCGCGCCACCCGAGGTCGATCCCGCGGACCTGTTCGCTTCGGCCCCCGGTGTGACCGCAGACACGATCACGGTCGGTGTGATCACTCCTGATCTGGTGGATCTGTTCGATCTCGGTTTGACCGACATCAACAACGGGCCTGTTGAGGAGATGTGGGAGGTCCTCTTCGCGGACATCAATGATCGTGGCGGGATCAACGGTCGTCAGCTAGAGATGGTCTACGACAAATACAACCCGGTGCTCAATCAGTCGGCCGATGACGCGTGCCTGAGGCTCACTCAGGATAACGAGGTGTTTATCATCCTCGGCGCGATCGCCGGACCGGCGATCGACAGCGTGTTGTGTTTTGTCGAACAAAATCCAACCATGATGATTGGTGGAACCCATACGGAGGCCCATTATCCAAGGTCCAAGGTGCCGTGGGTTGCGGTCGGCGCCCAGGTCCAACGGCGACACACCGCTACCCTCGAAATGTATGACGAGCTGGGTCTGCTCGACGGAAGAATCGCTACCTACGACGACTCCTCTGAGCACGAATCCGTGACCGAGGACGTTGTCCTGCCGGCTCTCGACGAGATGGGCATCGAGGTGGTCGAGTCGTTCTCTAGCACGATCCCCCAGGGTGACGAGGTCGCACTTCAAGCCCAGGCTGAGACTTACTACGAGGTCATGAAAGACGAGGACATCGACACGGTCATCATCGTCCAGTCGCAGATCGCTTTCGGCATCGCTCATCTGCGTGAACTCGGCTTCGAAGGCGAAATTCTCGCCATCGATTCGGGATCTCTCACCAACACGATCGGTGGACTCGATGAGCGAGACCCAGCGACCTATGAGGGCACCTACAGTCCGATGGGTCTCACTCGTCAAGAGGCGTACGACGACGAGTTGGCACAGGCGTGTTTTGCCATCTGGGAAGAGGCACGCCCAGATCAACCCGTCATCAATCCGCTTGAGGTTCCGAATCGGGAGCCGAATCTGGCGGGTGGCCTCACAGCCCCGTGTCAGTACCTTCAGATATTCACCGAGGCGGCGACGTTTGCTGGGGTGGATCTCAATGAGGAGACGCTGGTCGCGGGGTATGACCAGATCGGCGAATTCTCGCTCGCTTCGGTTCCCTTGGCCAGTCTCGGGCCAGACAAGTATGACGCGAGCGACGGTCTGCGCGTCGGCGTTTTCGACTCGACCATCGGCGTGGACGGAGCACTCGACCCGCTAGGCGAACTGATCTCGATCGCCGAGTAATTGCGCTTGGTGTCAGACACCGAGTGCAAGAAGTAACTTCACCTAGCCGGTACTGCACTCGGTGTCTGACACCGCGAATTGGTGGCGATGCGAGTTGTGAGCGTTAGCGATCAACTCGAAGGAACTCCCGAGGCCCGTTAGGGGCGAAGAGTTCCCGGTCCCAGTTCGCCCGACCGTTCGATCGCCCGAGGGTCGGTGCCGAGGTAGCTGGCGATCACAGCTGGGTTGGAGCGAACTTCGTCGGGTGTGCCCTCGGCGATGATGAGGCCGCCCTCGAGGCAATACACACGATCGGACAGCGCCATTATCAGGCCCATGTCATGTTCGATGACGATCATTGTCGCTTTCAGTTCTGTCTGAATCGACTTGATCAAAGGTCCGAATGCTTCGGTCTCTCGCTGAGCGAGTCCCGCGGTCGGCTCATCGAGGCACAGCACATGGGCGTCGAGGGCGAGCAGTCCGGTAAGTTCGACGATACGACGCGTCCCGGTCGACAGTTCGTTGATGAAGGTGTCCGCGAACCGTCCTAATCCGAGAAAGTCGATCAGCTCGGCGGCTTCGCGTCGCTTGCGGCGGTCGCGTTTGAGCGCAGGGGGCAGATAGAGAGCGGTCGACAACAACCCTGTGCGTTCGCGGGCCTCGAGTGCCACCAGCACGGTTTCACGCACTGTCAGCTCGGGGAACAGATTCGCGGCTTGGAACGTGCGGCCGAGTCCGAGACGGGCCCGGTCGTGTGGTGACTTATTGCCGATGTCTCGCCCGTTCATTGTGAATTCGCCATCCGCCGCGACATATCCTCCAACAGCGTTCATCAGGGTTGATTTACCGGCACCGTTTGTGCCGATGAGTCCTACGACCTCGCCATGGTCGGCCTCGAAGTCGACGCTGGAAAGCGCGAGAATTCCGCCAAACGTGACCTCGACATCGGTCGCGACGAGGGCCTTGTCGTCATGCACCTCGAACGCACTGTGGGTAAGCAGGGCCGCTGGTGCCGCGCTCGTTGTCTTCGGGCCCGGACCAGGGCGACTCTTCGCAGCCCAGTCGACGAGCGCGTCGCGAGCAACATATCCAGCGTGCACGAGCCCGGCAGGGAAGTAGAGGATCAGTATCAGTAGACCAAGACTCGACGTGAACAACGGAACGAGGTTGTTGTCGGGCCAAAACGAGGGGAGACCGATGATCCATATTGCGCCGATCACCGGGCCAAGCAAGGTGCCCAACCCACCGATCACGACCATCGCCACGACAGCGAGGTTGTCGCCGACGGTGAAGAACTGATTGGCCAAAGGCACAGACTCGACCATGCCACCGAGTACCGCTCCGCCGAGCCCGGCAATTCCACCCGCCAGACCGAACGCCATCAGCTTCATGCGCACCGGAGAAATTGCGTAGGCGCTCGCAGATTCCTCGTTGTCGCGCACAGCTATGATCGAGCGGCCGATCCCGGAGCGCCGCAGTCTCGCGACGATGACGAGAAGAACGACTAGGACGGCCAACGCGAAAAAGTAGTAGTCGCGCTCTGTCTCGAGGTGCCACGGCCCGATGCTGCCCCGCGGGAATGGGACAGAGGCGTTCTCGCCGTTGTCGAGCACATCACGCCTAAAGATGTATACCTGCGCCGCGAGGGTGAACGTGAACGTCGACACGGCGAGTAAGAGGCCACGGACGCGCAGAGACCCCACCCCTATGATCATCGCCACCAGCGCTGTTACCACTGTTGCTGCGATCATCGAG
>JADFOM010000240.1 GCA_022562835.1 Acidobacteriota bacterium
TGGGCTCGCTCTCGCCCGTGGGCAGCAGCGTACCGTTGTGGGCGTTCGCGGTTCTGGCGGCGGGCACGATTGGCCTGCTGGCCGGTCTTGGAGGTCGAGGCTTCGCCTGGCTGCTGCAGCGGGCCAAGAGCGGAGCTCTACGCGTCCCGATCTGGCTGCGGGTCGGCGTGGCCGGCGTGGTGCTAGGTGTCCTTGCACTCTTGTCCGATCTGGCTTTTGACGAGCCACTGACCCTCGGCGGCGGCGTCCATGCGATGACCTGGGTGGTCGACCCCTCACGGGCGTTGCCGCTCATCGCGTTGCTGTTCGGTATGCGCATCGCGGCCACGCTCGTCACGATTGGCGGAGGTGGCGTCGGCGGTCTCTTTATTCCGCTGGCGTCTCTTGGCGTCATCGTCGGACAGTTCGTCGGGGCCGCTCTCGGAAATGACACGGGTCTCTACCCGACGTTAGGCCTCGCCGCGTTCCTCGGCGCTGGATATCGGACTCCGATCGCGGCGGTGGTCTTCGTCGCAGAGGCCACCACCGGCAGCTTCGTTGTGCCCGCACTGGTCGCAGCTGCTGTCTCACAGCTGGTCGCGGGGCCGACGTCGGTATCGAGCTACCAACGCTCAGAGCGGCTCGGTCACGTCGAGCGTCGCTTCACCCTGCCGCTCACGTCCATCCTTAAGACCGATGTTCTCACTGTGCCGCCCGACGCCACGGTCAGCGAGTTCGTGTACAACCACGTTCTCGGTCGGCGCGAACGTACGGTTCCCGTCGTCGATGCCAACACATATCTAGGCATGGTTACCCTCGATCACGTCAACCGAATCGACCGAGACGAATGGGAGACGACCCTCGTGCGCGATGCCATGGACACCTCTGTCGCGGCGAGGCCGTCGTGGACTCTTCGCGATGCGGTCGCCACCATGGAAGAAGAAGACGTTGAACTTCTAGCCGTGGCCGATGCCAACGACAACTTCGTCGGCATCGTCTCTCAGGCCGACATCGTCCTACTCGACGAAATACTTGATGAGACCGGCGGCTGAGCCGTTACGCACGGCCATCGCCGACTCAGATCAACTCGCTTCGCTGTCCTCGGTTGCATCGTCGGACTCGTCGTCTTCATCAGACTCGTATTCCGCCGCGACATCAGCCCAAGCGGCATGCTCGGGTTTATCGACGGGATCGTCGGTCGTCGGCATGGTTTCAAGAATCTCGTCGTAGTCGACGGTTTGTTGGCGCTTCAGCGCCCGTGCTTCTTCGAACCGGCGGTGTCTCCCCTTCTTCACGGGCGATCGCTCCCAACCTTGGCGTTGCTCAACCCATAACCTTACCGCGCCGGTCCGCATTTCGTGGGCCGAAATGCGATCAGATTGACTCGAATGAGCGCTTTTCAAGCGACAAGGCCCCTCCATCAAACGCTATCGCCGCCTTCCCTGACACCAGCGTCTCGATCGGTTCACCCACAAGATCATGGCGCCAGCCGTGCGCCAGTCGCGACGACTCCTGACCGGCGAGCAGGCGTTCGATGTCACTGCGTGTGCCCAACAGGGCTGGATCGAGTGAGAGCTCGCGAGCGCGCTGGGAAAGCCAGGCCGCGAGCAGGCCTGCGGCAGGACGAAGCTCATCGAGTTTCGGCGCGGGCTCAGGTTTTTCGCGTGGATCGGAGTTCTGGGCAGCGACGATGAGCTCACACAGCTGTGTGCGCACCGACGCCTTGAGCGAGCGGGGATCAAATCCCCTCGCTCGACTCATTTCCGCTTCGGTTTGCGGGCGCAGCTGTGCCAACGAGGCAATGGCGATGTCGGACATCACCCTTCGCACGGGCACATCGATCTTGGCGGCTCGTTCCTCGCGCCACGCGGCGATGGCCTGCGCGGTCGCAAGCGCCGGGCCGTTGAGTCTTCGCAGATCCTTAACCCGTTGCCATGCATCGAGAGGCTCGCGCAGCGCACATCCCTTGGCCAACAATAGAGCGCTTTCGTCCTCGGCCCAGGTCCTCCGACCAAGTGAGTCGATTTCGGCGAGGATCAGATCGGTGATCTCGAGTAGCCGCGCTACGTCGGCGGCCGCGTAGTCGAGCTGGCTTTGGCGTAGCGGACGCTCCAACCAGTCGGTCATGCGGTCGCCCTTGGCGAGATTGACGCCCAGCAGGCGTTCATGAAGTGTGGCCAGCGAAGGAGCCGACAAACCCATGAAGCCTGCCGCGATCTGCGTGTCGAAGATGCGCATCGGGTGTTGACCGGTCACGTGACAAAGAACTTCGATGTCCTGGACCGCGGCGTGCATGACACACAGCGACTCAGAGGTCATCAGGCGACCCAACGGAGCAACGTCGACGCTCAGCGGGTCGATGAGCACGAGATGGCCGGGCCATGCAATCTGCATCAGCGCCAGTTTGGGGAAATACGTCTTCTCTCGGTGAAACTCGGTATCGAGCGCATAACGAGGCTGTTCGATGAGCTGATCGATCATCGCTTCTAGGCGGTTGCTCGACGCGACCATTTCTGGCGACACTTCAGATTCCGGATGTGAGCCGATGATCAGCGACCGGTCTCGTAAGGTTTTCCCGCTGCTAGCCAGCCGCTTGTGCCACCGGCCACGTTGATTGCGTCGATGCCCAGCGTTGCCTTCGCGAACTCAGCCGCCTTTAGGCTCCGGCCACCCTTCGCACACACGAAATACGTTGTGGTGTCCTTTGGGATTTCGTCGACGCGCGACTCGAACTCGCTCAACGGGATGAGAGTAACCCCAGGTATCCGTGCGGTTTCGAACTCGTCGGTCTCGCGCACGTCGACGACGTGGGCACCCGTCGCCATGAGTTCCTCCAACTCATCCACATCGATCTCGACAATTTCCAAAGGGCACCTTCCACGATCGCTCCGCGGATCAGGATAGGCCGCGACGCAACGGTGGACGTCCCCCGGCCTCGCGGAGCATTCCTGGTGTGTCGACATCGACCAGCTCGACCGGCGAATTGGGTACCATCTCGCCTACTTCTAGATCCTCGGTGGCCTGCTGAAATGATCGCGCTCCAGCTTCGAACGCGCTCCAAAGACGCTCGCGACAGCGGTCTACACGCCAGCCGCTGAGGTGCCACTGGCGTCTACCAGCCGTGACCGGTACTGCAACCTCAGCGGTGTCGAGGACCGACAGAACCTCAAGGATCGTCGCTGCGCTCAGCAACGGTAGGTCAACAGCTATGCACACCAGCCGCTCACCGGGTGCGGCATCGATCGCGGCTAGAAGGCCAACGAGCGGGCCCTCATTTGGTGCAGCATCAATGAGGTGTTCGACCTCGAGCCCGGTAGTTGCGTGTACAGAGCCTCCGCAGACGTAGATCACAGCGGGGTTGGTCGCAGCGGCAGTCCCAATAGTTCGATCGAGCAACGTTTGTGATCCGAATCGGGCCTGAGCCTTGTCAAAACCCATACGACTGCTACTACCGCCAGCGAGGACGGCCACAGCATGTGTATTGACCTCTGCGTGCGCGTTGTTCACATGCACCGTTTCAGCTCTGTGGTGTTCAGGTCAGGTCGGGAGGAGGCCAGGTCGGGTCGAGCTGGCGACAAAAGAGCTCGCAACGTTCGGCCTCGTCAACCTCTCCAATCGTGGCGGCCATACGTCCGAGCCCCGCTACCGATCGTAGAAATCCACGGTTCGACTCGTGCTCCCAGCGCACGAATCCGGTGCCCCGCCAACCACTTTGGCGAAGCCGGTCCAGGCCACGGTGATAGCCGACCCGGTAGGCCGCGTAGGCATCGATGTGGTTTGATGCGAGGTCACCGAGGTAGGCCCAGCCGGCCAGCATTGTGGGGTGATCTGCAACCACCGCGGCAACTGCAGCGCGGCGGTCGGCGGAATCTGTGTCCAAGGCAACGGAAAGGCGATCGAGCGCGTCGTCGGGTTCGTTGTCGAGGACGGTCTCGGGTGGGCCTGAGGCTCCCAGGTTGACTTCGTGAGTGCTCATTTGGTCACCCTAACGGCGTTCCACCGGCTCCGAGACAGGTGCTTCAACCGTTCGTCCACGTCGGTGCAACCTGCGCGGCGGGTCGATGTGCGCAGGCGCAGTGGTAGTTTACGCACCCACTGGGTGTACCAAACCACGAAGCGCCGCGCCGGCAGAGAGTCATGCGCTCATGCACGAACCGATAGACATAGACGCTGTCGAGGTATTCAGAGAGAACTCCACATACCGGATCGGCGACCTGTTCTACCGAAAAGGGGTTAGGTGGGAGAAGGATCGAGCCGCCGTGCTTCGCGAGCCGCACTTCGGTAGCACGATTCTTCACGACTACTTGGTGGCCATGAACCACGAGGAGGACTTCGCCACTCTCGGCAGGGTCGTCAGAGCACATGTTGAGAGGAACGGCTACCCGCAGCCGCCAGCCGATGAGCTAGTTATACACCTTCGCTTGGGCGACCTCATGCAGCGTGGTCTGCCGTATGGAAAGAGACGTCACCGCCGCGCCCACCGGATGTATGAAACGCTCGCAAGACAGCTGTCGGCGTCTGGGATGGCCGAGAAGACTGCGACGATCGTCA
>JADFOM010000241.1 GCA_022562835.1 Acidobacteriota bacterium
TCGTCGGTGTCCTCTGCGGTGAGGTCTTCGGTCGTGTCGGCTTCGAGGTTGTCTGTGGTCTCGTCGGTTTCGCTGACGTCTTCGAGGTTGTCGGTGGTGTCGTTTGTCTCGAGGTCGTCGGTGGCGTTGTCGTCGCTGGTGTCGGCTTCGAGGTTGTCGGTGGTCTCGTCGTCTTCGAGGTCAGCGGCTCTGTCAGCCTCGAGAAGGCGATTCCATAGACTGTCCCGCGACTCCGATTTGGTGCTAGGGCGAACTGTTTCAGCCCGTGCTACTGGCGACTCGTCGTTGTTGGTTTGCACCGGGGGGTCTACCGGCCCCAACTCTTCCACCGGTGAGAGACCGGTCAGCCCCGCCGAGGAAGGCGCGATCTTCATGGCTGGCTTGATGATGGTTGGTTCAGTCTTGGGCAGTGGTGGGTTTGCGGGCGGCGGTTTGTCCGTCGGTGACGAGTAGGTTTGCGGAGCCGCGGTCGGCGCGATCTTCGTGGGCGGCTTGATGTTTGTTGGTTCGGGATCTACACCCATCTCTCGGAACAGCTCTCCAGCATCGAACAGTGACTGAGCCGGCTTGTCAGCAGTTTCTCTGGAGGCAGCCTCGGCGGGACGCGCTGTCACTTCAGCAGGTTCGGCTTCAGCGGGCTCGGGTTCAGCAGGTTCCGCACCGTTGGCAAACACCTGGGTGATCTCTGCGATCGGCGGCTTGGATGCCTCTTCGGCCTCAACCGGGGCAGCCTCTATTTGTAGCTGTCGTGTATCGATGGTGCGAGCGTCGGTTGGCGCCTTCCAGATGGGAAGACTCGGTGCAGGAGGTGCAGCACTCTTCGTCGCTGGTTCCGCGACGTCACTGGTCGAGCTCGCCTTGTTCGCCATGGCCCGTGAGCGGGAAAGTCGATCCGAAAGACTCATCGTTGTCCTCGAGTTGGTGCCGGGTCTCGTCGAGCTGAAAACGGGCGGCGACCATCTATCGGCAGGACCTAATCACGTTCAAGTCTTTTGACCTATGAAAGATAGGTCACTTGTCGGTCGCGGGTTCTGGTGGTTGTCGGGTGCATATTTGGTCGCGCTGGCCTATGACTGTCGACGCTTGATCCAGGACTCGTGGCCTGGTCGCTCGTCGGCGGGTACAAGCACACAGTGGGTCCCCTGGTAGATGGAAGGCATGCACTTATTGCAGTGGATACACAGACCGCTGCGCCGATCACCGCTGTTCCAGCGGTCTACGAGGTCCGGTTGGCGTAGAAGCGCTCGTCCCATGGCGACGAATTCGAAGCCCTCACCGAGTGCATTGTGCACGGTTTCGAGACGGTTGATGCCACCAAGAAGGATCAGCGGCATCGAAACCGCAGCGCGTACCTGGCGGGCGTAGGGAAGAAAGAATGCTTCCTCGAACGGTAACTCGGGCATGAAGTGTTTGGCGGTGAGCTTGAATCCGATCCGAATCGGTGTCGGAAAGACCGCCGCCATCTCAGCTATCGGGGCCTCGCCGCGGAATAGGTACATCGGGTTCTCGAACGAGCTTCCTCCTGAGAGTTCGAGCGCGTCGAGTGTTCCGTCGTCCTCGAGCATTGCCGCAACCTGCACCGACTCGTCGATCCAGAATCCGCCCGGGACACCATCGGAGAGATTCAGTTTGGCGGTGATCGCCGCGCTGCCGTTGACGGCCGCATGCACGGCGCCGGCGACTTCGCGAGCCAAGCGCGCCCTATTCGCGAGGGAACCACCCCACTGATCGTCACGCCTGTTCAGCTTTGGACTGAGAAAATTGCTGACCAGGTAGCCGTGCCCGAAATGGAGTTCGATGCAGTCAAATCCGGCGTTTACAGCGATCTTTGCCGCGCTCGCGAAGTCGCGGATGACCCTGTTGAGGTCGGTTGATGATGCCGGTGTTGTATATCGCATCGCCTGCTTGGCAAGAACGCGTGATGCGGAGAGCCCCTTACGTTTCGCCCCTGCACCGACAGGACCGGCGTGCCCGAGTTGGATCGATGCCATCGCTCCTTCGTCGTGCACCATCGCGGTAAATGCCGATAGGTCATCAACGATCTCCTCGCGCATGATGATCTCGTTGGGAGCACCCTGCCCGTCGGCGGAAATCGCACAGTAGGCCAGCGTCGTGAGGCCTACGCCACCAGCAACATGGGCCCGGTGGTACTCAATGATGTGATCGCTCATCGAGTTGTCGATCGCCATTCCCTCAAACGTTGCTGCCTTTATGAAGCGGTTTGGCAGCGTGATCGGTCCGAGAGGCACTGGCGCGAATGGGTCGATGGTCGAGTCGCTCATACGACTTGTCTAGACCGCCAAGCGAACCAAGTCGAGTAGGGCTATCGACACAATAATTGCGCAAAGCGACCTATATCACTCGACGCGGCGCGAAAGTACGCTTTTGACCACGCTGAGTATCCTCGCAACGTGAATACTTCACCCTGGCAACTGTTGTCCAGAGAATCCCACGAAAGGTTGACGCGAATGAGCCGTGTCATTCGATTATGTCTATGCCTTGCCATGTGTGCGGCCGGTCTCGTGTTTGCCGACTCTGCACATGCCGCGAATCTGACCGTGACGAGCACGGCTGATAGTGGTCCCGGCACGTTGCGCGAGGCTCTCTCGCAGGCGCAAACAGCAGGAACGGGTACCCACATCATCGATGTTTCGACAACAGGTGTGGTCTCCCTCGCCTCCTCGTTGACCTACAACAATGGAGGCAGCCTGACGATCAACGGCAATGGTCTGATCCTCGACGGCGGTGGGACGTATCGAGTGCTTCATTCGCTTAGCGGATCGGCACGCACAATTGTGTTGAACGATCTGACGCTCCGGAACGGCAACGCGAATTTCGATGGTGGCGGTGCAGTGTTGCACAAGGGACCGCTCATGCTGAACAACGTGACGGTCTCGGGCAATACCGCGCAGGGACACGGTGGCGGCATCCGAGTCCATGCGGGAGATGTTGAGATATACGACAGCCGTATTGAGAACAACACAGCGGCGTTGTTCAACACGACGACGCGCCATGGCGGCGGTGTCTACGCAGTGGACAACCTTGTGACGGTGCGTCGGTCGACCTTCTCGGGAAACGTTGCTACCAACAACGGTGGCGCTATCGAGTCCAAGAACGTCGATGTCGCGAACTCTACGTTCTTCGGCAATGAAGCTGGACAGGGATCAACAGCAGGCTGGGGAGGCGCTATCAAAATCACTCCAGGAGCGCTGCCTGCCGCCAACTCGGTCGTATCTGCAATTCGGTCGTCGACCTTTGACTCCAACAAGACACCGCCAGCGAACGTGACCCTCAGCGCCGCGGGAGCGAGCATCTACGGTGGTCGCTACGGCGTGGTAACAGTCGAAGGTGTCGCGATGGCAAACCCGATCGGGTCTCCGAACTGCACAGCGATCGCAGTTGAGTCTGGTATCGACAATGTCGTCACCGTTACGGAGAACAACAACTACACCCACCAAGACGGGGACATGGGTTATGCGAACGGCGTCAACTTCTGTGGTTTCCACGATGCGACGTCAAGCATGTCAGGTGTTGCCGGGGACAACCCCCAATTAGGGGCGCTTGCCGACAACGGTGGCCCGACCCAGACCATGATGCCCGCCGCTTCAAGCCCGTTGCTTGGGGAGATCACCGGTGGTTCGTTGTGCACTGGTACCGATCAGCGAGGAACCGGGTTCGATCGCCCATCGACAAACTGTGACATCGGTGCGGTCGAAAGAGATGATGTACCAGGTCCAGTTGTTTCATTGCTTCCTGGTGCTGTGATTGTGACCGAGGGTGATTCGGGTTCGGTGATTGCAAAGGTTCCGGTGACGCTGTCGGGTCCCGCCGATTCGCCTGTTACCGCTTCGTGGTCGACGCTCGACACGGGTGGCGATGGGATCGCGACGGCCAACGTCGACTATGTCGCTGCTTCGGGCACGGTGACCTTCGCTGCTGGTGAGATCGAACAGTTCATCGATGTCGTGGTGCTGGGTGACACGCTGTATGAACCGGGTTGGCTCGGGGAGTGGGGTCTGTTGAGCTTCAACAACCTGTCGCCGAACGCCACCCTTGACACGAGCTGGTTCTTCGGCCTCGGGATCTTCGCCATCGCCGACAACGACGCTCCATAGGGCTGAATCGGATTGTTGAAGTAACGACCAAAGAAGCCCCGGACCGATGGTTCGGGGCTTCTTTGGCGTAGCTACAGCGTGGTGCGCGAGGAGGGACTTGAACCCTCACACCCTTTCGGGCACAGGAACCTGAATCCTGCGCGTCTGCCAATTCCGCCACTCGCGCTCGGTCACATCAATGTAGTACTGGAGTGGCGGATTGACTCGGGTAGTTTGAGGCTATGGGAATTCGGAGTGTCGAGCGTCTACTCGAACAGGGTGTAGAGGGCGGTTTCAATCGACTGTTTCGCAGTGGTGTGCGCCCGGTCGAGATCGGAAAACGGTTGGTTCGCACTATGGACGACAATCGCTCCACTGGTGTAGATGGGCGCTCGATCGTCCCCAACGAGTTCACGATTCAGCTC
>JADFOM010000242.1 GCA_022562835.1 Acidobacteriota bacterium
AGGCATCGGAACGATGCCGCCACGATGGCGTAGTAGTTGCTCAATCGCGACGCGCCGGTACTGACTATCAACAGGTAGGTCTGACAGTGCTGACCCGATCGTCGTATTCCAACTCAGTTCACCGCGTTGGACCAGTTCGGCGATCATCGTTGACTCGGTGACGGGACGCCAGGCCGGTTTCAGTTCGGGCCAGCACTCCTCGAATTTGGATACGTGCTCGACCGCGGCGGAGCGGAGCTCGGCCCGCTCGGCTTGATCACAGGTCTGGAGGAACTCCGAAACCCATTGGTCGTCGTTTTCAAGCCGGGCGAGGGCATCGTCGACCAGCAGTGACGGTGTTTTGTCGCCCTGCCGGTTGATGCCGAGCTCGATGGCCTTGTGTGAGACCGTTCCGCGCGCGATCGCGACGCTGACAACGAAGGGGGCGTCGCGTTCGGCGAGGTAACGCCGCTGACAACCCAACACGGTTGAGAGCTGGCGTTTGGCCAGGCGGAGCTCTTCGTCAGGTCCGAGTGACGCCAGGAACGGTTCTAGACCGATCTCGAGTTCCGCGCGTAACTCGCGGGCGAGCGATTCGCTGAACACCGGGCGCTGTTCACGCGTGGCTCCGAGTTGTTCGAGCACCTCACGCTGGGCGAGGTTGAGTTCGGTCGGCGCTAGATCGCTCACGTTGCGACACTCTAGGGGAATGCTGCGGTGCCGCTGCGGGTACCCAGAGATCTATTGGGAACTGCGGAGGCTTTCGAGGAAGCCCAACATGTTCTCGTCTTCGGTGTCGATCGTCGAGTTCGGGCGAGCGTCGACGAGGAGTTCCTGCGCGCGTTTGGGCAGGTCGTTTTCGAGCGAGTTGGCGTAGTCGTCGGGTGGGGCGATCAGGTGATTTGGTGTGAGGAAGAGAATCAGTCGGCCGTAGGCATCGCCCCTGTGAGCGATGTCGGTGGCAGCCAGCGAAGTCGCTTCGTCAAGTTCGAACACCCAGTCGTGACCAAGATTGAGTCCGATCCTTGCCGTGCTCGTGTCACCCTTGCGCACTCGCCCGAGGCTGCCGGTGAGGCGCGTGTTCGAGCTGACTAGACCCTCAGCCTCCGGGTGGAGATTGCGATCGAGGAAGATCCTGATCTTCAAGCCAGCGACCTTGACGGAGCGCTGGCTGCGACCCATATCGAGGGGGACCAGGTCTTCGGGCATGACGGCCATCGGTCCGGCCATGTCTCCGCATCGCTCGATGGCGCCGTTTGAGCGGACAACTATGGGCACCTCCGCCACGTGTGCGTCGCGGGTCTCGAACACAGCGGCCTTGGCGGTGCGAAACCACCACGCGATTGCTGCGATCACGAGAATTGCGAGTGCCCCGATCAGCATTGTGTTGTTTCCGCTGTTGTCATCTACCGGTTCACTATTGATCTGCGCGGGGAGCGGGGGCGGCGGCGAGGCTGCAACCGCTGCTTCGCCTTGGGCCGCCACCGTGGCGGCGAGGTCGAATACGGCGGTGGTCGTCTGGCGGGGGAGTTCGGTGCCCAGGTCGGTCATCACTTCAAGGGCGAGGTCGATCTCGAATGTGGGGCCGAAGTCGGTACCGACGAAGGCTTCACCTTCAAGGGTTCCCTCATCGGTTGGGCTGAGCGGGAACGGGGTTTCGCGCCCGGTTTCGGCGTCGCGTGCCAGGGCGGTCATTCGTGCTCCGGCGGGGATTTCGACACTCGGCTCACCGTCGCTGTTGACGATCTCAGCCGTGACCGAGAGGTTGCCATCGCCAGCCAATTCGGGTTCGCCGACGACCTGCGGGAACAGGTCTCCGTAGCGGGTGGTTTGAGCGGTGGCCTCGACCTGCTTGGTGGCCTTGGGGTCGATGAGGTCGACCCGCCAGTCGCCGATGCCCTCGGCATTTGATGGCTCGATGTCGAACCGTACGGCTGTGTCGGACAACCAGACCGCCTCGGTGGTTGCCGAATTGAGGATGGCCTTGGATGTGGTGTTCGCCGAGAAGACAAACGCTGTGTCGTTGGGGGGCCTGACGAGAAGCTTGATGTTGGTCGCCTCGGAGGTGAACAGCGTGCTGACGAGACGTTCGGACTCGTCGACGGGGATTATCTTGCGCCCCTGCTTGCAGGCTGAACCGGCGCAGACGACGAGATCGGATTCCGCCGCGGAAACTGCACCCCCGGAGATTTCCGATGCAACAGCACTGAACGCCCCGAGTACCTCGTTGAGGTTGGCGGCTGGGAGGTATTGTCCGGCGTCGGATGCAGGCGTGCCGCATGTGTTGCCCCCACCGGTGCCGGTCGTCAGCGCCCGGATGAATCCTTGGCCGGCGGCATCGATATTGGCGGTCATCGCGACTGTGACTATCGGAACGCTGCTGTCACGGAACTGATCCATGACCCCGCCGTCGTCGCACAGCACGGCCATGCCAGCAAGAATGGCGGCGGCGGTGTCGCTGTCTGAGTTGAGCGGCAGGTCTGGAGCGTAGGGCTTTGTTTCTGCTCCGGCGCGGGTTTCGATGTCGTATTCGCCGTCGGTGAACATCATCAGTACGCCACAGGTGGCCGTGTCGTCAGCCTTGAGCGATTCGATGTGTTCGTCGAGGTCGGATTGTGCACCGCTGAGTGCTGCAGCGAAGTCTGTGTCCAGCCCGCTGTTGCGCGACGCGAATCGTCCGGTTTCGTTGTGTGCAGCGTCTGCGCCTGGACCGTCAAGGTTCAGCCAGCTGCCGTAGGGCTTGTAGGTTTCGGAGAACCCCGAGACGCGAATCTCAACGATGGTCTGCTCGCCGCCGCGGTCGACTTCGGCTAGCGACGCGAGGGTGTCGAGCGCCGCCTGGGCGGCGATGATGCGATCGTTGCCCGGGTCGGTGGTCTGCAACGATCCGCTCTCGTCGATCAAGAGCAGCACGCTGAGTCGACCATGCTCTGAGACGCAGTCCGTGATGGTTTCCATCGCGGTCGGCTCTGTGGCGGGCCCGTCTGCCGGTGAGGTTTGCGCGTTCGCCGCCGGTGTGAAACCGACGATGGTCAGGACCATGGCGACTAGGAACGCGACCGCGGGCGCTCGGAATCGTGGGGCGTGGTTCTGCATACGCATACCCCATCGGACGCGGTACAGCGTTACTAAGTGTCCAACCGTCGATTCGTTGTCACAGGGTGTTGTCATGATGGAACCATGCAAGGACGCTCGATTCGGTTCGCGGAGGTGGCAGGGCAACTGTCCCAGGCGGCGCGCCTTCGCGGCCTCGAAGTGCCGAGCTATCGCAGCCCGCCGAAGTTGACGGGAGTGCAACGGACGATTCGACGACGTGGAGGCAATTCTGCGGTCGCGATCCGTCTCCGTGACCGGCCGTGGTCAGCGGTCTTGTCCGACATGATCGAGGGTGTAGTCGTCGCGAATCGACTCGATGGAGCCAAGGCTGACAGCGCGCGAGCCGCGTTGTGGCTCGCCGTGGACAGCAGCGACGAGCAGGCAGCTTGACGATTGTTTGTACTGATTCGTACAATTCAGTACAATCTGTCCATGACTTCTACTATCCCGGTGAGTGAAGCGAGAGCCGCGCTACCGGCGGTGATCGAGCGGGTGATGGCCGGCGACGAGGTCACACTGACCCGCCACGGAGTGCCGGTTGCAGTGATCGTTGCTCCCGGTGCACTCGTTGTACGCCGTGCCGACAGCGCTCTGCGTGTCGCGGATTCAGTTCGAGAGGTCCTTGAGCAGGCCCAACGGTCACCGCTGCCCGACCGTCCCGCGTTGAACGCCGAGCGAGCAGAGGAACTCGTCGCAAGCGTTCGTGCGGACCGTTCGCGTCGCTGAGCGGATTCGGATGGACGCCTTCGATGCAGATGTCCTGATCTACGCAGCGGTGCCGGATCATCAAGTCGGCAAGCGAGTTCGCGCACTCTTCCCGCCTGGTGTCGATGGCGTCGCGGGTATCGGCTCGGTGCTTCTGCTACCGGAGCTGCTGTCCGTACCGTTGCGTGACCGAGCGCAGGATGAGGTGATCGAGCTGGCCGCCCTGCTCGGTCGGCTCATTCTGCGCCCGCTCGACGCAGCGACCGCGAGGATCGCCACCGCGCTCGGAGCGTCCTATGGGTTGAGTGCGGGTGATGCGGTACATCTTGCCACGGCGATCGGCGCGGGCGCCGACCGCTTCATAACCAACAACTCGAAGGACTTCCATGCCGATATCGATGAAATAGACATCACGTTCCCAACCGATCTACCCGATCCGGCGTCTGCTTGACCGAGACAGTTGGGGTGCACCGGTCGACTGACGAGATGGCGCGGCCGACCTCGTCGGGCATGTGTGTGTCGGCACTACGATCGGGCAGGACATCCGGCCCGGGTGGCGGAATGGTAGACGCAGGGGGCTTAAACCCCCCGGTTCCCTATTGGGAGCGTGTGGGTTCAAGTCCCACCCCGGGCACTCCCCGCCAGTCACCAGTGCGATCTGAGATGTTTACCTTCGGATCGTCCTCGACATCGCTCAACGTGCCCCTTTCACACACCTGAG
>JADFOM010000243.1 GCA_022562835.1 Acidobacteriota bacterium
TGGTGACCACTCTGGGCGTCGAAACTCGCCGCGGTGGGTGGTATTCGGGGGAACGCCTGATGGGATCGAGATCGGCTATGCGGTTGTGTTTGGCCGTTGTGATAATTGCAGCGGGGCTGGGTTGGGTAAGTCCAGGAGCGGGCGCCGAGCGGGGCGACCGTCCCATCGGGCGCTGCGTCGGCGTATCGGAGGCCTCCGGAACACGTCATGATTCTCGTCCTCTGAGCGCTCGAAATGCCGGCGACTGCCTGCGCATCAACCAGATCCAGGTCATCGGCACTCACAACAGTTATCGCCAGGCGATTACGCCGGAGATCTTCGACGTCATCACTCTGCTCGACCCGGTCCAGGCGCAAGAACTTGAGTATGAACACGTGCCATTAGCCGAGCAACTCGAAAGCCAAGGCGTGCGTCAAATCGAGTTGGACATCTTTGCCGACCCCGATGGCGGCTATCTCGCAGAGCGCAAGGGGCTCGACGCGCTCGGGCTGCCCAATGAAACGCCGCCCGAGCTGCTCGAACCGGGCTTCAAGGTATTGCACGGTCAAGAGGTGGACTTCAATTCGTCTTGTTTGACGTTCGTGATCTGTCTGGAACAGGTGCGCGAATGGTCGAACACGAACCGTGGCCATCTTCCGATCACAGTCCTCGTAGAGATGAAAGAGGGCTCAATTCCAGATCCGTTAAATCTGGGTTTTCTGACCGCGATACCTTTCGACGAAGAGCTACTCGACGATGTCGACAACGAGATCCTCTCGGTCTTCTCCCGACGTGATGTGATCACACCAGATGTCGTACGGGGCGACTATCCGACGCTTGATGCCGCGGTGCGGTCCGGCAATTGGCCGACCTTGAACAGTGCGCGCGGCAAGGTGATGTTTGTCATCGACAACTCTGGCATGCAGGACATGTACACCGCCGGTCATCCAAGTCTGCAGCAACGCATGATGTTCACAAACGCAGAACCTGGCGACCCCGACGCGGCCTTCGTGAAGGCCAACGAGGCGCCCGGCAACGTCGGATACATCCAGTCGTTGGTCGCCGACGGCTATGTGGTGCGCACTCGTGCGGACACACCAACCTTTGAGGCTCGCTCCGGCGACACGACTCGGCGCGACGCCGCGCTCGCCAGTGGCGCGCAATGGGTGTCGACCGATTACCCCTTGCCGGGGATCTCTCAATGGTCGGACTACTACGCTTCGATCCCCGATGGTGATCCGGCACGCTGCAACCCGATCAACACCGGGCCTCGTTGCGAGAATTCTCTGCTGGAGACCTCAGGTCGTCATGGTCACTGAACGGGTGTCTGACACCGTGGTCTATGCGAAGTCAGGTCGCCGATGTCGAGTCTCGCAAGGGGCCCTTGCGGATCTTGCCCATTGGAGTGCGCTCGAAATCATCGACGAAGGTGATGTCATCGGGAATCTTGTAAAGCGCCAGATTCGCGATGCAGAGGGTTCGTAGAGACTCGGCCGTGACCGTGGACCCATCGCTTGTTTGGACGAACGCAACGACACGTTCACCGAGCCGGTCGTCGGGCTTGCCGATGACAGCGCAGGCTGTGACGTCAGGTGATTCGTGTAGCACCCGTTCGACCTCGGCGGGGTATACGTTGGCACCGCCGCGGATGATGAGATCTTTGCGGCGGTCCTTGATGTAGAGATTGCCCTGGCCATCGAGCATTCCCATGTCTGCGGTGTGGAGGAGCCCACCTCGTAGCGCCTCGGCACTTGCCTCGGGACGGTTCCAGTAGCCGAGCATAGGTCTGTACATGTCGGCAAAGGGGCCGTCGATCGCCGGGCCAACACACACCTCGCCAACCTCGCCGGCGCCGAGGAGCTGATCGTTCTCGTCAACGATATGGACTTGCACCTGTGGGAGAGCTTTGCCGCAAGTGTTGGCGATGGGCTTGATCGTCGGATCCTCGACGGTGACCGCTGTTGGAGCCTCGGTAAGTCCGTAGCCGGTGCCGACCGGGGTGTTGAAGCGTTTTTGGTACATTCGTCGAAATGCGTCGGGCATGTCGGCGCCGCCGACCCCAATCGCTGAGAGCGACCGCAGCTGAGACTGTTCGACCTCTGTGTGGCTCAGAAGGTCGTGCACCATCGCTGGCACGGCGGAAAATGTCGAGATCTGCTCTGCTTCGATCCACTCCGCCATGCCGACAGCGTCGACGCGATCCATCGCGACGAGGGTTACGCCGTTTTGGTAGGCCATCAAGGGGCCGAGGATGATGAGATTCAGTATGGTCAAGGGCAACGCCACGCCGAGCACGGCGTCATCGGGGTAGGCCCCGCCGAACGCGCTGACCGCTCCCGGCATCAACATGTTGTGTTGGGTGTGCACGGCACCTTTGGGGAACCCGGTGGTACCGCTTGTGTAGGCGATTGCGCCCGGGGTGAACGGGTCGATAGCAACATCGACGGGGTCGGGCTCAGCGTCGGCCATCAAATCGCCCCATGGGTTCTCCGCCGTCCCCGGATCGACCTTGATCACGTCGGTGAGTTCGGGTAGTTCGTTGCGCAGTGCCTCGATCTGTGCGCAGGCAGTGCTGTCGCCAAGCATCACGCGGACCCCGGCGTCGCGCAGCATGTACGCCTTTTCAGGCGCGGCGAGTGACCGATTGATGCCGACCCAAACCGCACCGAGTCGCATGGCCCCGAGGACTGTCACAACGACGTCGGCATCGTTTGGCAACGAGACGCCAACCCTGTCGCCCGGTTGCACGCCGAGCGAGCTAAGTGTGCTCGCGGCGAGCTGTGCGGCTGCGTCGAGTTCAGCGACGGTGTATCGGGCACTCCGGCCGACCAGCGCTAGTCGGTCGGGGGTTTCGTCGAGCATTGCGTCGAGCAGGCGGGCGACCGTGCCAGGGCCGGCGGGTCGTGCCGGGGGACTGTTGGGCGCGATGAGACCGTGTGCTGAAAGGTCGATCATCGTCAAACCAGCGAGGCGAGGGTTTCGCCCATGATCAAGTTCTGATCGTGCTCGGACAGTCCCGCGATGCTCTCGCGGAAGTCCTGAGGAACAGCCAACCCCTCCGCGTGCGGAAAGTCCGAACCGAACAGCACTTGTGAGGCGCCGATCTTCTTGCTGAGCGCGATGATGTCCTCCTCGTGGTAGGGAGACACGAACACCTTCTCGCGCATGACCTCCGACGGTCGTCCCGAGACGTATCCGCCCCGCCACGGTCCGTTGCGGCCCATACCCTTCATCTTGTCCATTGCATCCATTAGGTAAGGCACCCACAGCGAGCCGTTCTCGACGGACATGACCCGAATGTTGGGGAACCGGCCAAAGAAGTTGTGAAAGATCAGTCCTGAAAGGGTCTGCATGATCGGCAGGTCGCCATAGAACGAGGTCCACTGAAAGGCCGACTGTTCATGTGAGGGCGGGTTCGGGTCTTCACCCCAGTGCACCGAGAGCATTTCGTTGTAGCCGGACTCTGAGATGTGGAAGCAGACCATGAGCTTCGCCTCGTTCACTCGCTCCCAGAAGGGATCGAAGGACAGGTCGGCGGGGTTCTTGTTGCCCTGTGGACCCGGACGCAGATGGATGAACTTCGCGCCGCGTTCAAGAACGAACTCAAGCTCGGCAATCGCCGCGTCGAGGTCGAGCAGTGACATCAGAGGCACTCCGTAGATGCGGTCATCGGCACCGAACCCCCAGTCGTCGTACAGCCATTCGTTGAACGCGTGGACGTTTAGGTAGGTACGTTCGGGGTTGTTCTTCATGAAGTGTTCGACGCAGACCGCAAGGGTTGGGAAGAGCACAGCGGCATCGAGTCCCTGCTCGTCCATCAGCGCGAGACGCGCCTCGCGATTGCGATACGGGGCTTGCACAGGTTCGATAGCCGGGTTCTCCTCGGCGGTCTTACCCGACTTGAGATTGCGCAACATCTCGCGCAGCGAACCGGGCTTGACATGCGTGTCGGAAAACGGTTCGCGCAGAAATGTGAACGGACGATCACCGACGTGTACGTGCGGCCACTCACTTCCCGCCACAGTGCGGATGGCTTCGTCCATTTTGCCCGGCGGCATGAAGCGGGTGAAGCAGTCATCAGGTTCGTAG
This sequence comes from Acidobacteriota bacterium, assembly GCA_022562835.1. Lineage (GTDB taxonomy): Bacteria > Actinomycetota > Acidimicrobiia > Acidimicrobiales > SHLQ01 > JADFOM01. Next base: position 4,069 of record JADFOM010000243.1, read on the forward strand.
TAGTGGTTGTCTGCGTCGAAGATCACGGCGGCCCTCATTCGTGTCGTTGACCTACAGTACGTCCAACAAAATCGGGAGGCCAGCACACCATGGGTAAACGCGTTGCGACATATGGATTCGGTGGGCGAGTCGCGTTGGTGACCGGGGCACCGAGCTCAGGCATTGGCAAGGCGGTGGCCCATCGCTTGCTGAGCGAGGGGGCGTCGGTGGTGGTCACCGATGTACATGACAAGAGACTCGCCGAAACCGTTGCTGCGTTCTCTGAAGAGTTCGGTGAGGACATGGTGTTGGGTGCGTCGATGGACGCTGGGAATCGTGAGCAGATCGATGCTTGTCTTGACATTTCACGAGACCGGTTCGAAAAGGTAGACGTGCTCGTGAACAATGCCGCGGTCAATGCGCTCGACCCGGTGGGCGATATGGAAC
>JADFOM010000244.1 GCA_022562835.1 Acidobacteriota bacterium
GAGTCGCCCCCGTGACGTTGACCGATGAAAACGGCGATTTCGTGGCGCAGGTCAACTGGACAGCTCCGGCGCTGACAACCGTGTTATCCCGTTTCGACGAGGACGAAGTGCGCGACATCCTCAACTTCGGGCGCAACGGTGTTATGCCCGCCTGGGGCGCTCCCGGCGGCGGACCGCTGACCGAGCAGCAGATCGACGAGCTCATCCATTTCCTGCGTACCGTCCAGTTGACGCCAGAGGACGTATCGACAGCAGTAGACGGTGGTGTCCGTGCGGGCATTCGCCAGGAGCTGTTCGACGTAGGCACATTCACGGTCGATGACGATGCTGAACTGATCGAAGCGGAGGTTGAGGTGATCTTCAAGAGGATTACCGATATCGACGCTTCGGAGGCGGATCAGATCCTCTACGGGCGGATCCTCTTCGAGAACGCGGCCGATTCGGGTGCCTACAACTGTGCGCGTTGTCATACACAAGGGTATTCCTATGGTGCAACGAGCGAGGACGCCACAGCTGAGTTGATTGAGGAGTTCCCACTTCTTGAGGAGAGCGGCACCCTGACCGACTATGTACCGGGCGGCGGGTTCTTCGGCTGGAACCTCACCGGAGGCTCCGAAGTGCGACAGTTCCCGAACGACGAGGACCACATCGCCTTTGTGTCCAACGGATCGAACAAGGGTGTGCAGTACGGCCAGGGTGGTCAGGGGAGCGGTCAGATGCCGGGCTTTGCCGGCCGGGTCGATGCCGACCTCGTCGATGACGACGGCGAACCACGGGAATGGACAGCGCTACTTGCGCCCGAGCAGATCAAAGCCGTCGTGGCGTACGAAAGAAGCCTGTGATGTTTGCACTTCTCAACGTGTTCGCCGGTGTTGCATGGGACCCGACTATCCGTGGCGTTCTCGTCGTCCTGGTCGGCGTAGTCGTGCTCTTTGGCTCGATTTGGATGATCGTCGCGACCAACGTTGGGGCCCGTCTAGGCACCCTCATCGCTTTGGCGGCTTTGTTCGCGTGGTTTTTCATGATGGGCTCGGTCTGGTGGATCTACGGGATCGGTTGGATCGGCGACTCCCCGAGTTGGGAGGCGGTCGACATTAATTCGGCACCCTTAGCTGCATCGATCGTGGATGAGGTCGCCGATCTGCCGGAGCGCAGCGTGCTCATCGACGAATACGGAACACCGCTTGAGCTAGTACAGGCCTCCGATGATGAGGACGCAAAAAAGGAATTCTCTCCCGATTTGGCGCCGGAACAAGAGGAGGGCCTCAGCGATGAAGAACTTGAGGCCGCCCGCGAAGACCAGAAGCTCAAGGCTGAGCTGACCACCTACTCCGAAGTCGCTTCAGTCTCGCGAGATGTGATCGAGGACGCTGGCATGGAGTTCGGTGGCTGGAACCTCCTCTCTACCGCCGACGCCGGAGAAGCCCAGACCCAAGCCGCCGAGGTCCTCATCGAGAACGACTACTTCGGTTCACCCGATGATTTCTTGAACCTCGAGGCCTACGACATCGGTGGCAAGGAGTCACTCGGCGACGACCCGACGCGTTGGGACCGCATAACCCTCACGGTTGAGAACGCATTCACGCTCACACATCCGATCCGTTACTCGGTCGTCGAAGTGCAGGCGGTCATCACGCCGACAACCGTGATAGGCGAGGCGCCGCCTCGACCTCGGACCGACCAAGAGTCGGTGATCATCTCGGTGATCATGCAGCGCAACCTCGGTGACCGTCGCCTACCCCCTGCGCTGTTCACGATCGCATCCCTCATCATCTTCCTGGTCTTGGTCTATACGTTGCACACGCGCGATAAGAAGCTCATGGCTCGACGCGAAGCGTTTGCCGCGGGCGAGGATGACTGACGCGATGTTGGCTCAGTACCTTCCCGTGCTGGGGCTCCTCATCTTTGCGCTTCTCTTCGGCGTCGGTGGGTTCTTGACCTCCGGCCTGTTGGCACCGCGCAGCCCCAATGCCCGCAAAGCTGCGGCATACGAATGCGGCATGGTGCCTGCCAAGGACACGCCCGAGCGCTTTCCTGTGACCTTCTTTCTGGTAGCGATGATCTTCATCGTGTTCGATGTCGAGATCATATTTCTCTACCCATGGGTGATCGCCAACGGAACGCTTGGCGCGTTCGGATTGTTCTCGATTCTGATATTCTCGTTCCTCGTCTTCGAGTCGTTGCTGTATCTGGTATCGAGCGGGGCCCTCGAATGGGGCCCGGTCTCACAGATCCGCCGAGCGCGCACGGAGATGGTCGACGCGGACCGCACCACCTCGTCGACGGTTCGACGAGTCGGCCTCGAAGGTCGTCCACTGGAGCCTCAGGATCAGACCGAAGAAGCGGGTTGAGATGGGATTGAGCGATGTACGCGCCGACGGACTCGAAGGGCTCGACCACAATTTTTTGACCGGCAAGCTCGAGGATCTCGTCAAGTGGAGTCGCACGCGGAGCTGTTGGCCCGCAACATTTGGGCTCGCCTGTTGCGCGATCGAAATGATGGCGGCCGGTGGGGCCCACTACGACCTCGCTCGGTACGGCATGGAAGTGTTCCGCGCATCGCCCCGACAGGCTGATCTGATGATCGTCGCGGGCCGCGTATCTCAGAAGATGGCCCCGGTGTTGCGCCAGGTTTATGACCAGATGATGGAACCCAAGTGGGTGATCTCAATGGGTGTGTGCGCATCGAGCGGTGGCATGTTCAACAACTACGCCATCGTGCAGGGTGTCGACCAGATCGTTCCCGTCGACGTCTACGCACCGGGCTGCCCGCCTGGTCCAGAGACGTTGATGCATGCGATCTTGACTCTGCACGACCAGATTGAGTCCGGCGAGCTGACCCGTCGTCGCGACGCCAACGAACCGACCATCGTCGAGCAAGTAGACGGCCAGACGGCACGCGCCACACTTGGGAGTCGGTGACCGTGGCGGAGGACCAGGATGAGGCGACGCCGGTTGATGTCGCGCCCGAGCCGGTCGAAGTTCCGCGCGCCTATGGCGCAGCGATCATCGGCGATGACAGGGCCGTGCTGTTCCCAACGGTCGACGGGTATATCGAGACGGTAGAGGCTCTCTTCGCCGATGGATTCAATACCTGTATCGATCTCACCGCGGTCGACTACCTGACCCACCCGGGTCGATCTCTGCCTGCGGGAATCGAACCACAGCGCCTCGAGCTGGTCGTGAGTTTTCTCCACCATGTCCGGCGCGAGAGAGTTCGAGTGAGGGTCCAGGTCGACGCAGATCACGCGGTGGTGCCGACGTTGTTCGACATCTTCCCGGGCACCGAGTCGATGGAACGCGAGGTTTTCGACATGTTCGGCGTGACCTTTACGGATCACCCTGACATGACGCGGATCCTGATGCCTGAGAGCTGGCTGGGTCACCCTCTCCTCAAGGACTACGCCGTGGGCGAAATCCCTGTGCAGTTCAAAGCCGTAGAGAGGTGACGGAGATGGCGCTCGATCTACATACCGACGCGACAGCCAGGGTCCGTCGTCGCGACGGTGGTGCAGTGCTACGGATGAGCGAATCGGAGATGGCGGCTGGCGGCTTTGCCGATGCGGACCCCGATGAAGAGGTCGAATTCGGCCAGGAGACCATGTTGATGAACATGGGCCCGCAGCACCCTTCCACCCACGGCGTGCTCAGGTTGATGCTGGAGTTGCGCGGAGAATTGGTTGTGCGATCCAAGCCAGTCATCGGATACCTCCACACCGGCATGGAGAAGACGGGCGAACAACTGACCTATCTCCAAGGCCCTACGAACGTCACCAGGATGGACTACGCCTCACCGCTGTTCACCGAACTGGCGTTTTCCTTAGCGATCGAACAGCTCCTCGAGCTAGAAATCCCGCCGCGCGCTACCTGGATTCGCATGCTGATGACCGAGCTCAATCGCATGTCATCACATCTGTTGTTCATGGCGACCAACGGCATGGATCTCGGCGCTGTCTCAATGATGCTCTACGGATGGCGAGAACGTGAGGAAGTGCTTCGCTTCTTCGAGATGGTCACCGGCCTGCGGATGAACCACAACTTCATCCGTCCCGGTGGAGTGGCTGCAGATCTTCCAGACGGTTGGCGAGACCAGGTTACGCGGCTTGTCGACCTGATCGAACCGCGTATGGACGAGTACGACATATTGATGACCGGTCAACCAATCTGGCGCGACCGGCTCCAGGGCGTCGGAGTTTTGAACACCGAGGAGGCGCTTGCGCTCTCGACGACCGGTCCGCTACTGCGCTCGACGGGCTACGCCTGGGACCTACGACGCGACATGCCGTATCTCGCCTACGACGAGGTCGAGTTCGATGTAATAGTCGGTACCTACGGCGATTCGTTCGATCGCTACGCCATTCGTCTCAATGAGATCCGCGAGTCGATGCGCATCGTGCGTCAGATCCTCGACAAGATGCCCGCGGGTGACTACAGAGTCCAGGACAAGAAGGTGACTCCTCCACCTCGAGGTCGCATAGATGAGT
>JADFOM010000245.1 GCA_022562835.1 Acidobacteriota bacterium
TAAAAACTAATAGCTAAAAAATAATAGCTAAAACTGACTAATCGCTAAAAACTAATAGCTAAAACTTACTGATAGCTAAAACTGACTAAAATGTAAAAACTAACAGCTAAAATTTACTAATAGTTAAAAGCTAATAGCTAAAACTGACTAAAATCTAAAAACTAATAGCTAAAATTTAGTAATAGCTAAACACTACTAGCTAAAATTTACTTATAGCTAAAAACTTCAAACCAGGTCAACCTGCACGGACTGCCGACCGACCTCGTCGTGGAATGCATCAAGGATTTCAGCGAGGCCGAGCGGGCTCTCAACTCGGACAATCCCCCCGCGATCAACAACTACGAGGATTGGCTGCGGGCTTCATTCGGCGACACCTTCGCCACCCGATTTCCCATGGTCTATGGCAAGCGGTACCACACAACCGATGCGGCCAACATGAGTACCGATTGGCTCGGACCACGCCTATACACGCCAGACCTCGACGAGGTTCTGCGCGGTGCCGTTGCTCCCTCGCAAAGCGACGTCCATTACGTCGACAACTTCCGTTACCCAACCCACGGTGGATTCGCTGCGTATCTGCAGCGCTTCTTTGAAGCATCAGATCTACGCCTCGACCACACCCTCGTGAGCGTGGACCCTGTTGAGCGGGTCGCTCAATTCTCCGGCGGTACCGCCATTGCATACGAGCGTCTGATCTCCTCGGTACCACTTCCCGTGCTCATCCCGATGATCGACGGGGCACCGAGCGACGTCGTCGCAGCGAGCGCGAGGCTGGCCTGCACCGAATGTGTCGTGGTCAACGTAGGGGTCGGCCGCGACGACATCTCCCCTGCTCAGTGGCGTTACTTCTATGACGAAGACATCTTCTTCGTACGACTGAGTTTTCCGCATCTGCTCTCACCGAAGACGGTTCCCGATGGCTGCGGCTCTGTGCAGGCCGAATGTTACTTCAGCGACAAGTACCGACCACTCGATCGCAGCGCCGACGAGTGCATTCAGCCCGTGATCGACGACTTGGTGCGTACCGGCATTCTCGACGAGTCCGATGAGATCCTCTTCGCGGAAGCCCGACCTATCAAATACGCTAACGTCATATTCGACCTTGAGCGCGCCGCTGCGCTCGAGACGGTGCACGGTTACCTGCGCGACGTCGGCGTCACCTGGTGTGGCCGATACGGAGACTGGGAGTACAGCTGGACCGACCAGGCTTTTGTGTCGGGCGAGGAAGCGGCGCAGACCCTTCTCACCTGACCTACTCGACGCCTTTGCGAACAGTCCATTGCGGATCGAATCCCGAGATGGTGTTGGCAATCTTGTCGAACGTAACCCTGTAGTCGCGGATGTCGGCGCTGGCGCCATCGGCAAACGTGACCTCACTGCCCTCGACGACGTCCTGCACAATCGCACCGACCTCGCGGATCTGATAGTTCTCCTTGGTGCGTCCGACATTGAACGCTTCGTCGTGTACGAGATCCCGGTCTGCCTCGAGCAAGGCTATGAACGCCGCGGAGATGTCACGTACGTGTACCAACGGCCGCCACGGGGTGCCGTCGCTGGTCATCCGAACCTGACCGGTAGCAAAGGCCCAGCCCGTGAGGTTGTTAACGACCACGTCGGCACGCAGCCGCGGGGACGCTCCGTAGGCGGTCGCGTTTCGCAGATAGGTCGGACTGAACTTGTCGTCCGCCAGCTCATGAAGATCCTGCTCGACGAGAATCTTCGATTCGCCGTAGGGCGTGACCGGATTGAAAGCAGCGGTTTCGTCAAGCATGTCATCACCGCCCGCACCATAAAGACTGCACGACGATGCGAAGAGGAACCGCTCGACACCTGCAGCTTTCGCCGCCTTCGCAACGCGTGTCGAAGCATCACGATTGATCGAAAATGTCACCTCGGGGTTGACGTTGCCCAGAGGATCGTTCGAAAGTGCGCCGAGGTGCATCACGGCGTCGAAGTCCTCGAGATCCGAGCCGTCGACATCGCGCAGATCCTTGTCGATCGTCGGAATCGCCTTGTCGTCGTGATCACCGAAGTCACAGCCGCTGAACAGGAAGGAGTCGTATCCGACCGGTTCGTGACCGGCCTCGATGAGCATCGGGATGAGTACCCCTCCGATGTAACCGGCGTGGCCGGTGACCAGAACTCGCATGTGTGTCTTTCCTCTCGGGATGTGTTTGCGGCGTGTGCCGACAACGCAGGTGATCGTGATATCGGTTTGGTCAGTCCGACCAGGTCTTCCAATCGGCCTGGCCGCGGTCCCACAGACCGTTCAGCTCGATGTATTCCCGGTAGGTGTCCATGCTTCGCCAGAAACCCTCGTGGCGATACATCGACAGCTTGCCCTCCGAGGTCAGCTTGGGCAGCGGATCGGACTCCAACATTGCGCTGTCATCGTTCACATAGTCGAGAAATGCAGCGTCAAATGCGAAAAATCCGCCGTTGATCCAACCGGCATCGATCACGGGCTTCTCCATGAACTCAGTGACGCTGTGGTCATCGGTCTTGAGTTCGCCGAAGCGCGAAACCGGGTGAACTGCGGTGACGGTCCCGATCAGGTCATGGGAGCGGTGATGCTCCAACAGCGCTGTGAGGTCGACGTCTGAGACTCCGTCGCCGTAGGTCAACATGAAGGTGTCGGCATCGAGAAACTGTCGCACCTTCGAGAGTCTCGCAGCGGTTTCGGTCTGCTCGCCGGTCTCAACGACGGTGACCTCCCAGTCCTCGGCCTCATCTGCGTTGTGGAACGTGGCGGGTTGGTGTGACCCGAGTTCGATGGTGAAGTCGGCGTGCTGCTCGCGATAGTGCAGGAAGTATTCCTTGATGAGCCCCGCCTTGTACCCCGCGGGGAGCACGAAGCGACGAAACCCGTGATGTGAGTACATCTTCATTATGTGCCACAGAATCGGTCGCCCACCGACACTGATCATCGGCTTGGGCAGCTTGTCGGACGCTTCACGTATGCGAGTACCTTGGCCACCACACGGGATGACAACCGGAATATCGGACACTGTGCTCTGAACCACGTCGACCTCCTGGGCGTATGTGGCCATACGCCGCTTCGACTCTTACTTCGTTTCGATCTATCGGCCACGAAACCGAGAACTCAACCGTCAGCTCGGACGGCTCTTCACAACCCATTTTTTCAGCGCTCGAGTGCGTTGATCTTCTCGACCCTTCCGGAGTGACGGCCACCCTCGAACGATGCCGCAAGGAACGCCTCAAGCGCATCGATCGCCACCGCGGGACCGACCAGCCGCTCCCCGATGCAGATCACGTTGGCGTCGTTGTGTTCGCGGGCGAGGTGCGCCGATGTTGCGTCGTGCACTGTCGCGGCGCGTATTCCGTCGATCTTTCCTGCCGCCATCGCAATGCCGATGCCGCTGCCGCAGACACAGACACCCAATGCGACGGATCCGTCCGCAACCGCTCGGCCGACGGCTGCGCCGAAGTCGGGGTAGTCCACTCGATCCGTGTTCGTTGTCCCAAGGTCGACGACGTCGTGTCCGAGCGATCGAGCGTGTTCGGCCAATGTGGTCTTCAACTCATACCCGGCGTGATCCGAGCCAAATGCCAGCTTCAAGGGTGTTCCTCCGACCGATCGTCGTAGCCACAGACTAGGGCTCAGGAGAGGGCTGCGAGCGCGTTAGGAACTATGGTCATCGCCCGTGGCAACACCTGAACAATTCATCGCAGAGATCCGTCGCCTGATCGAGATCTCTCGCACCGCAGACCTAGCAGAGACCGTGGAGCTCGACGCAGCGCACGAGGCGGTTTGCGCCGCTCGAGAAGCGCTCGAACCTCACCACGTGGACGACACCCGTATGCAGGTTGGGCTGCGACCCAGTCACTTCTCCGACACTCCTCGTGACCTCGACCTCTCGACAATCCAGCCGGATGACTTCTTCCCCTACTCACCCGAGATCGGCGCTCTCAACCCGATCTCTCCCCCATTCTCATTGCGCCAAGTCAATGGAGAGATTCATGGCACAGGTCGATTCCCTACCGCGTTTTGCGGCCCACCAGAGTCGGTTCACGGCGGGCACGTCGCTGCCATCCTCGACGAGGTACTCGGCTGCACGGGCGTGGTGACGGGCAAGGGTGGCTTCACCGGGACCCTGACGGTCCGCTACCACTCGACAACTCCACTCAACACCGATCTTGTAGTGCGTGGCTGGGTGGACCGCGTCGAAGGGCGCAAGATGATCATCTGCGGCGACATGCATGCCGACGACCGCCTATGCGCAACGGCCGAAGGAATATTCATTCGCCCAGTCGCTGGAATGATCTAATTTTCTGGACTCTTCTGCAGTGGCGGCCACATCTGAGTGCTGTTGCAGACAGATCCGCAGACGTGCAGCGGTGGTGCGGGTGAGCTAACGTTTTGTGAGCGCACTGCGATAGTGAGCTGTGCAGCGAAAGTACCAGGGGGCATCTCAATGCTGGATACCAAGGTGGGAACGCATCTAG
>JADFOM010000246.1 GCA_022562835.1 Acidobacteriota bacterium
ACGAACCTAGCCAAGCGAGCGCCCTAGATACAAAATCGTGCACCGATGTTCCGCAGGGCCGGACTTCGTCCAAAGACGGTCGGCGGCTCGCGTTAGCCGTGGTCGCGGTAGTCGCGCGCGGCGCCGTCGATGGGTTCGACCTCGAGCACAACACCTTCGATCGAGGCGACCCGCACCTGATCGCCAGCCGCAATCGGTGTCGCCCGATTGGTGCGGGCGCGCCACCTAGCGTCGCGAATAGTGACCGTGCCCTCGGGATCGACCGCCTCGAAAGCTTCGCCTAGTTCACCGATCATCCACTCCCGACCGATCGTTGGCGTGGAAAAGCGGGTCCTGACCATTGCGGGCATACCCGCCAACATCGCAAGCGAGACGCCCACGATGCCGGCGATCTGTGTAATCCAGGAAAGCCCGACTCCATCAAAAAGCATCACCGTGCCGACGGTCAAAGCGAGCAGGCCGACAGCACTCCAAAATCGCGGCACGCCAACTTGAACATCGATCGCAAACCCGATCATCGCAATGACCAGCACAGCCACCGCCCAGCCACGTGCCGGCAACACATCGAGCCCATAACAGCCACCGATGAAGCAGGCGGCCCCGATCACGCCGGCAATGCCCACACCTGCGGTGTAGAACTCAAACAACAGCAGTGCCATCCCAATCACGAACAGTAGGTAAGCCACCGCCGGACTCGCCATCGTGTGAAACAGCTGGTTGGTCAAGGGCAACTGACCGAACCTCACCTCGGTCAAGACCGCACGGCGTGGCTGGTCGCCCGAATCGTCGACCTCGGTATCCACGAACGGCAGATCGATGAGAAAATCGCCAAGCGTTGGTGCGTCTGCGGCTAGCCCCAGTTCAACCGCGCGCTCGTCGTCGGCACGGTCATCGATCAATCCCTCGAATGCGTCTACGTAGGCGGGCTGGAGCAGCTCGGCGGGTATTACCGGTTGACCAAAATTTCCAATGTGCGAGCCCGGCGAGATACCAACGAAGTCGACGGTGCCCACGAGCTGACCGACGCGACCGTCAGCGTTGGCCCCCGACGGTCCCACCCACGCCCCAACCGGAATCGGTGAATCTGAAATAACCTCGGCGAGTGACAAGATCCGGCTGTCGGTAACCACCGCGCCGCCACTATTGATCTGTAACACGATCGCCCGAGACTCATCCTCCGCCGCCTGCTCGATGCTCGAAGCCACAAAGTCAACCAGCACCGGATCGAACAAACCGGACACCTCTACGACGTCGACGCGGCCATGATCGACCGGGGCCTGTGCACCTGCGGACGCTGAGACGAGTGTCAACCCGAGCGCGGCAACAAGAATGAGCAGCGCAGCGCCGGACACGGCCCTAGATAGTCTTCGCACGGTATGGATCCTCGAAGCGTCGGACAATTTGATCTGAGAGCAACGTAATGACCAATGCAGCAAAGTCCTCCATCGCGGACACGCGTCTGGTCATCGTTGCTGGCAAGGGCGGCGTCGGCAAGAGTGTCCTCAGTGCAGCCCTCAGCGTTGCGGCGGCGAAGTCCGGTCGGGGTGTAAGCCTCGTGGAGGTCGAGGGCAAGGCGCACCTCAGTTCACTCCTCGGCGTACGGTCCGCAGGCTACGAACCCGTCGAGGCGCTCAGCGCCGCAGAAACCGGTGGCGGAGCCGTACACGTACGCACGATTGGACCTGATGAGGCCCTCGTCGAGTGGCTCGAACACAGTGGCCTCGGACGGATCGCCAAACAGCTCGCACGCTCCGGGGCGCTCGAGGTCGTCGCTACCGCGACACCGGGCATCAAGGACCTTCTTATCCTCGGGCGGGTCAAGCAGATGTTCAACGAATCCGACGACCTGGTCATCATCGATGCACCGGCATCCGGCCATGCGTTGTCGTTCCTCGGCTCACCCGCCGGCCTCGCCGACACCGCACGGGTTGGAGTGATCAACCGACAGGCTCGCGAGGTCCTAGAGATACTCCAGGACCCGACGAGCACCGCTGTAATGCTGGTCGGGCTGGCCGAGGACACTCCGGTCACCGAGTTGGTCGAAACCGTCGATGCAATCACCAAGCTCGGAATTGCGGTCGGACCCGTTGTGGTGAATCAGGTCTGGTCTGCACCCGCCGGCTTGCGTAGTGAGTGTTCGAAGGGCCGGTCAGCTTCGGCCCGCGCCGCCCGATTCGTCACCGGTGTGGTGGATCGTCAACAAGAGGCGATCGAGATTCTGCGGAGCCACGACATCGAGCCCACCGCATCCATCCCCTACATCGACAGCGAGATCTGTCGACCAGAAATCGTCGAGCTGGCACGCAACCTCGAAGACCTATTCGCCTGATGGACACCATCAATGACATTCTCGCGAGCCGGGGCGTGGTGGTTTGTGTTGGCACTGGCGGCGCCGGCAAAACCTCCGTATCGGCCGCACTTGCTCTCGCCGCAGCCGAGAACGGTCGCCGGGTGGCTCTAGTCACCATCGATCCCGCCCGGCGCCTCGCGGACGCTCTCGGTCTCGCCGAGCTATCCAATGATCCGAGGCCGGTTCCCCTCGAGTCTCCCGCCGGCAATGGATCACTCGAGGCCTTGATGCTCGACGCGAAGGGCACCTTCGATGCCCTGGTCAGCGGCTACGCGCGTGACCCTGAGCAGGCGCAACGGATTCTTTCGAGCAAGTTCTATACCAATGTGTCGACCACCCTGTCGGGCACACACGAGTACATGGCGATGGAGAAACTCTACGAACTACACGCCTCGGGTGACTACGACCTCCTGGTCGTCGACACACCACCGACACGCTCGGCGCTCGCCTTTCTCGACGCTCCTGTGCTCCTCGCAAGGCTGCTCGACAACTGGCTTTACCGGGTACTGACCGCACCCGGGCGCGGCGTAGTACGAGCCGCCAACAAGGCCGCTCAGTTGGCACTTCGACAGCTCAGCCGCATCATCGGCGCGGAGGTCGTCGAGGACGCCGTGACGTTCTTCCAAGCGTTCGAAGGTATGGAGGACGGGTTTCGCCAACGAGCAGAGAGCGTGCTCAAGCTCCTCAAGTCTGCCGACGCGGCGTTTGTGCTGGTCGCGACCGCACGCGACGACACCCTGGCCGAAGCGGACCACTTCGTCGGTCAACTCGCCGGCTCTGGCATCTCCATTGCCGCGATGACATTCAACCGCATGACCCCGATATTTGCCCAAGCCGCTGTCACCAATCCGTCCAACGCGTGTGATGAGGTGTTGGCGACACTACAGAAGCGTCGCAAGAACGAGGATGCGCTCATCGATGCATTCACCGAGCCTCTGGACATACCTGTGATCAAGGTTCCGCTGATCGACGATGACGTGCACGATCTGCCAACACTGCGCAAGCTCGCTCGCGAGATCACAGGCGCTTAGAAGCGCTCGAAGCAGGCACGCAACCGTGGCCGGGCGGCCCCGAATGGGGCGCTCTCAGGAGCTGTTACTCGGCTTCGTCGAGTGCGGCGAGCGCAGCGGAGATGGACTCGGACACCGGAACTACCCGGTCAAAACCCGTCGTGTGCAACAGCCGCGTCAATGTAGGCCGATCACAGGCGACCGCTACATCGCCGTCGTTGTCTCTTACCTTCCGGATCCCGCCGATCAGCGCACCCAGCCCAGCCGAATCCATGAATGGCACCTCGGACAGATCGATGACGAGTCGGTTGGTCTCAGCGAGTTCCCCGAGGGTTTCGCGAAACTGACCGACCGTGTAGGCGTCCACTTCACCCTTCGGGCGACACACCGTGTGGCCTTCGGCCTCTTCGACGGCTGGGGTGAGCACCGGTCCCTGTACCGCCGCACCTGCACGCCGGATGAGTCCTATCTGGAGGAGGCGCAGCAGTACTACAGCTGGGCTGCCCTGTTCTGCGCCCGCCTTCCCGACCGCTACAACGGGCTAGGCGGTACTCTCGAAAAAATAGCCACGGGTTTTGACACCTACCTCGACGTTCTCAGATACATGGGCTCGCACTACTTCCACCTCCTTTACAGACTTACCCCCGGGGAAGTGTTCCACCTCGAGCGAGATGCCCACCAGGCCGCCCTGCCGCATATTGAGGAACAGGCCCTCGATCGCATGCTCGATGCGTACAACGAGTGGAAGGCGAGTCCCTCTGCCGAGAACAGAAGCTCCTTACAGAGGGAATGCATCGCCTATCGGACCGTCAAACCCGACTTCCGGCCGGAGGCGCTGGGAATAGAGGGGATGCAGGGCGATTCGCGACCCGAGGCAGACATATCCCAAAGCGAGACTGGAATTAGAAACTAGAGCCCCAGGATCTCGCGGGTGAGTTTGGGCAGGCGCCCCCAATCCCGCAGCTCGTACCGGTTCCCCTCCACATCCTCGATCAGGGCCCGGTTCTTGGACAGGAGTCGGATGTTGGTGCGGATCTGCCGGATCTCCAGCTGGCGGGGGCCGCTGGAGGTCTCGACGTCGGCGTAGACGACGCC
>JADFOM010000247.1 GCA_022562835.1 Acidobacteriota bacterium
TGGACGCATCGACGCTCGAAAAGCTCGAAGAGCAGCTCCTCATGACGCCGCTCGAGGACCGGGCGACGATCCCGGGTATGGACCAACGCAGAGCCGACATCCTTCCCGCCGGAGCAATGCTGTTGCGCTGCATCTTCGAAGTCTTCTCCATCACCGAGATGACCATCTCGGAGTACGCGTTGCGCGAGGGCGTCGTCTTCGATCGACTTCAACCGCTACCGGCCAAGTTTCATCATCTGTCCGATCCGAGGCGCGAGAGCGTGCTTGCACTCGCTGCGAGCTTCGACGAAGACATAGACCACGTCAGCCGAGCGAGGGACCACTCACTTCGTCTCTTCGATGGATTGGCGGACCAACATGGCCTCGACACCGCGTCGCGCGATGTACTCGAAGCCGCGGCGCTCTTGCACAATGTCGGTCTCTTCGTGTCACATTCAGCACATCACAAGCACAGCTACTACGTCATCCGCCACACCGATCGACTCGCGGGCTTCACCGATTCGGAGATCGAGCTGATCGCGCTCGTTGCCCGCTATCACCGCAAGGCATCCCCGCGCAGTAAACACGTCGAGTACTCAGCGCTTCCCGAGCACGACCAACGACGGGTGTCGATCCTGGCCGGCATCCTGCGCATCGGGATCGCACTCGATCGAAGCCGCGCCGGCGTCGTCACCGACCTCACCACCAGCGTCACCGGCAAAGCCATCGAGGTAAGCCTTACCACCGCTGCGGGTTCGGACTATTCGCTCGAACAGTTCATGGTCTCGGAGCGAAAGGATCTGCTCGAGGTCTCCCTCGTTCTGCCGATCTCATTCGTGTTTGGGTCGGCCCAGGCGGGATGAGAGCTTTCCGGCAACGGCTCGAAGCTCGACCCAACCACCGATGGATCGTGGTCGGCGTCGTCCTCGCAGGTATTTCGGCTATTTCGTTTCCGATCACGGTCCTGTCAGCGTCGCTGCCCACGATCGCCGACGACCTCAATACGTCGGACGCCACAATCACGTGGGTCATCGTCGCTCCCCTAGTGCTGTTCACGGGTCTCACACCCATTGCTGGCAAACTCGGCGACCTGTACGGTCATCGACGCGCGTTCCTCGTCGGCTACAGCGTGTTCACTGTGCTCAGCCTGCTCACATCGTTGGCCTGGAACGTCGGCGCGCTAATAGCCATGCGCACGCTCACACAGGCGTTTGGCGCTGTCGCGGGACCAGCTGGCACCGCGATCATGTTGAAGGAATTCGAGCCCAAAGAACGAGCAAAGCCGCTCGGTTATTTCGCGGCGGTCACCGCTCTGTCACCTGCGGTCGGTGTGATTCTCGGCGGGCCACTGGTCGACGCGGTCGGCTGGCGCACGCTCTTCGTCATCCAGGCAGGCATCGCCGCGATCGGGCTGCTCGCGACGTTCATCGCGTTACCGGAGGACCGAACGACAACCGACGTACGGTTCGACCTCGCCGGTGCCGCAACACTCGCGTCGGGTATCGGCGTGATGTTGTTCTCTATCAATCGGGCTGGGGCCTGGTCGCTTTCGAATCCTGTTGTTTGGCTCAGCGCGCTCGCAGCCGGTCTGCTGCTGTGGTGGTTCGTTCGCATCGAGAAACGCTGCGCGGAGCCGCTGATGCCGCTCGAGTTTATTCGTATGCCGAGCATCTACAGACCGGTTCTAGCGCAGACCCTCATGCAGGCCGCCTACATGGGGGCCTTGGTGATAACCCCCTTCTTCCTCACGCGCGTCTATGACTACAACTCGACTGTCATCGGCCTGATGGTCAGCCCGCGCGCCCTCGCATTCGCAGCGGCCGCCGCTATCGCGGGTCGCATTGATCAGCGGTTCGGCGGACGTACCATCGTGATCTCGGCGATTGGACTCGTCGCGGTTGCGAACGTCATCTCCTCGATCGGTGCTGCGCTGCCAGCGATCGGAATTGTGCTCATCGGCGCCGCGCTGTCGGGTTTTGGCAACGGCGGTTCGAGGCCCTCGATCACCGCGTCGATCAGCAACTCGGTGTCCAACGATCAACTCGGGGTCGCCTCCGGTGCGCTCAACATGGCTACCCAGATTGGTGCCGCGACAGGCATCACCGTATTCACGGCCGTGATCGGAGAGTCCAGCTCGCCAACCAGGTGGTTCTGGGTGTTCATGCTCGCGGCCGGCGTTGCGCTGGTCGCGCTTGTCATCGCCTTCACGATCCCGCAAAGCTTCGGTGGTCAGTCCAACGAAACAACGGCTCTTGGGCCAGGAGGCAGAACATGAAGATCTCTCGGATTGGCGTGATCGGCGCGGGGACGATGGGCGCTGGTATCGCTGAAGTCAGCCTGCGCGCAGGATGTCCCACCGTTGTAGTCGAAGCCGACGACAACGCCGCCCAAGTTGGACGGGATCGAATCGCAGAGTCGCTTCAGCGACTCGTCGACCGCTCAAAACTGTCAACAAATGACGCCGATGCAGCGTTGGCAAATCTCGAGACATCCAGCCAAATCGAAAGTGTGGCGAACTGTGACCTGGTAATCGAGGCCGCGGTCGAGGACGAGGCGATCAAGCTCGAACTGTTCGAACACATCGACGCCTCGCTGGGCGCCGACGCGATCCTCGCGTCGAACACTTCGTCAATCCCGATCATCAACCTCGCCATGGCTACGCGGCGACCCGACAAAGTCGTGGGTTTGCACTTCTTCAACCCCGCAACCGTGCAGCCACTCGTCGAGATAGTTCGAGCGCTGACAACCTCTGATGAAACGATGGCCCAGATCGACGAATTCGCTACGACGACGCTGTCCAAGACCACCATCGAGGCACCCGATCGTGCGGGCTTCATCGTCAATCGACTGCTCATCCCGTATCTGCTGTCGGCGGTGCGGATGTTCGATGACGGCGTCGCCACGCGAGACGACATCGACGCCGGGATGCGCGGCGGCTGCGCTCATCCGATGGGACCACTCGAGCTGTGCGACCTGATCGGCCTGGACATCGTCAAGGCGGTCGCCGACGTGCTCTTCGAGGAATTCGCCAGCGCTGAATGCATATCACCGCCCCTGCTCAATCGAATGGTTGCCGCTGGCAGGCTTGGACGAAAGACCGAGTGCGGCTTCTACGACTACAACGGATAGGACTGTTCAGGTGGAGATCATCGCAGGACCTTTCGCCATCGTCGCCGTCGTTTTGGCGGTCGGAGGACTGGCGAAGTTGGCTAAACCGGAACCCTCGGGCGCAACGCTTCGTTCGCTTGGGATACCCGCTTCGGCGGTATTGGTACGGGTCCTTGCGCTCTGTGAAATCGCGATCGCGATCGCGGCGCTCGCGTTTGGTGGAACACTCGGCGCTCTGGCCGTGAGCGCTGCCTTTGGCGCTTTCACACTCATGATGTACCTGCTCGTACGCAGAGGATCGACGGCATCGTGTGGGTGTTTCGGCCAGGCCGAGGCCCCGCCAGGACCGCTACACGTCGGGTTGAATGCGATCTGTGCCTCCGTCGCAGCCGCGGCGGCGGCCTTGGACGTGATCGACATGAAGACCCTGCTGGGCGACCAACCCGCTAACGGCGTGCCGATGGTGCTGTTGGTCGGCACGGGCAGCGCTGCGACGATCGCTATGTTCACCGTGTTCGGGCGTCTTTCGGCGCCGATTGACACCGGCACGGTGCGAACATTCAGCATCAACACATAAGACGGTTTGCGCAGCCGGTAGCGTCCTTGCGTCGAGGCACACCGGCGACGATCAGAAGGAGGATCCGACATGTCGCTACTCGAAAAGGCAGCTGGCGCGATGGCTCGCCACAGCGACCGACGCGGGTTTCTCGCGAAGACTGCGCTCTTCGGGACAGCGCTCGCCGCCAACCCGGTCACTTACGTGCTGCGGCCCACCGACGCCTACGCCTCGATCTGTTCGTGTCGAGGTACACAATGTGACTGCGGCTCGGCGTGTTGTGACGGCTACACCGGATTTTGCTGTGAACTCAGCGGTGTCAACGCCTGCCCCGCCGGCACCGCACTCGGCGGCTGGTGGAAGGTCGATTCGTCTTCTTTCTGCGGCGGCAACGGGCCTCGCTATTACCTCGACTGCAACTACCACTGCCCGCCGGGATGCGGCTGCGGTGGAAGTGGCATTTGTAGCGGGTCCTGCTCCGGAGCAAACTGCGGATGCACGAATGGCTGCGGCTCGCGGAAGTTCGGGTGTACACATTTCCGCTACGGCCAGTGCAACAACCAGATCACCTGCCTAGGCCCCATCTTGTGCCGGGTGGTCACCTGTGAGGCGCCCTGGGAACTCGACCCAAATTGCGGTCGCACCGTCAGGGTCGACGAAGCAACACGTAACCACAATGCTCCGTGTCTACAAGAGCCGACCGTGGCGATCGACGGTGCCTTCACCAAGGTGCAGGTCACGCGCCATGGTGTCCACGTGATTGGCTACACGACCGACCGCACCGTCACTTCAGTCCTACTTACGGCGAAC
>JADFOM010000248.1 GCA_022562835.1 Acidobacteriota bacterium
CTCTCATCAAGGCCGGCGACCAGACGGCACTCGAGATCCTTGGCTACGGGTCGACTTCGCCCGCTCGGATCGACATCACGTCGATCAAGCCCGCCACCGTTGCGATCGGCGACAAGGTAAGGGTCGAGGTCACTATCGACAACCCGAGCAAACAGTCTTGAGCTGCCCTCGTTGATCTGCGGGTGCACTTTGTGAAGGCAAACGGCACTATCAGCCCGAAGGTCTTCAAGGGTTCAGAACTGAACCTCGACGCCGGAGAATCAGCCGTTGTCCGCAAGACCATCTCCGTCGCCCAGCACAGCACTCGGAAACACTTTCCGGGCGAGCACTTCGTCGACGTGATGATCAACGGCAACGTTCAGCGGGTTGGATCGTTCGTCATCG
This sequence comes from Acidobacteriota bacterium, assembly GCA_022562835.1. Taxonomy (GTDB): domain Bacteria; phylum Actinomycetota; class Acidimicrobiia; order Acidimicrobiales; family SHLQ01; genus JADFOM01. The sequence goes on from JADFOM010000248.1 coordinate 385, forward strand.
ATGATCCTACAGAAATGCAGCGTGGGGACCTATGGATTGTCGTCGTATGGGACGACCGAGACGATCGCGCGGCCGGTCGTCTTACGATTTGCCATAGCCTCGATCAGGCTTGGCAGCTCCTCGAAGTCGACCACCGAACCGATCACAGGACGCACAGCCCCCTGGCGGACAAGGTCCACGATCTCTCGCGAAATACGCTCGCCAAGCGAGGTCGGAGCGACGTTCCAGCCGAGCGCTGTCTTCAACATCGAGATCATGTCGTCATTCGCGTAGTTGAGCAGGACACCACACAACTTGATGTTGCCCATCGCGATACGGCGTGGCACTACGAACGGCTCATCGGCCACCGCCTTGTTCGATGCGAACCCCATCATCAGGTAGCGGCCGTTGTAGGCGGTGCAGGCTAGAGACCGGTCCATCACCGCTTCGCCAACGTTGTCGAACACAACATCGACACCCCGGTTGGCGGTCTCGGCCAGCACAATCTCGGCGAAGTCGGCCTCGTTGTAGTTGATCGCAACGTGGGCACCGAGGTCACGACAAAGCTGGACCTTCTCGTCGGTGCCGGCAGTGGCGAAGACGCGCGCTCCGGCATGGGCGGCCAGCTGCACTGCTGCTGATCCCGAGCCTCCAGCGGCGGCATGAATCAACACTGTCTCGCCGGCCTTCAGCTCTGCTCGATCGAAAAGACCCAACCACCCAAGATGGAAGGGGAAGTACAAAGCGGCTGCGCCCGGCAACTCGATGTCGTCGGGCATGTCAAACAGCGCCGCGGTCGTGCAGATGGCCTGCTCGGCGAAACCCCCAAAGGCCTGCTTCGTCGTAGCGACGACCCGTCTGCCCAGCCAGCCCTCGGCGCCAACCCCGCAGGCATCGACCAGACCCATGACCTCCATACCGGGGCTGTACGGAAACTCGGGAGGCGCCATCATGTTGCCTCCGGTTATCCGTTCGAGGTCGTTGAGGTTCAACGGGATGGCATGGACGCGCACCCTCACCTCGCCGGCCTCGGGGACGGGTACGTCGACTACCTCGAGTTGGAGAACATCGAGCGGCTTCCCATATTCGTGGACCCGCCACGCGCGCATGCTCTCAGTTGCCCCGCTCAAGACTTCTCTTCGGACAGATCGAAGTGATCGATGTATGGTCGGAACTGAGAGCGGACGACGTCGGGGTCGACTCCGAACTCCTCCGGTTCGTAGCGATGGATGCCGTGTTTGCCGGGCGGATTGTCGTCGATGAATGCCTTCATTTGGTCGGCACCGGCACCCGTCATCGGAAGGCCGAGCGCCTCGTAGATCTTCTCGACCTCGCGGAACTGGTCAGCAATAAAGTCAGAGAAGTGCAGGTCGTAGAAGATGGCGTCGGGGTAGTCGCGCGCCTGGCGAATCTCGATACCTCGGAGCAGCACCCGCCGAAGTCGGCTGATCCAGTCGCCAGCCACCTCGACTGGATCGACGTCGTCGCTGCCGACCCGACGCACGATCGTCGTAAGACTGGCATAGGACGTCATCGACTTGACCGGATCACGGTGGGTGAACACGATCCGGGCGTCTGGATAGGTTGCGAGGAGGTGCTCGAGGCCCCATAGGTGAGCGCCGGTCTTGAGTACCCATCGGTCACCGGCGTGGCGCGACTGGAGATGTTGAAGCTGTCGCCGATGGAAGCTGTATACGTGTGACCAATCGGCCTCATCATCGATCCAGTCCTCGTAGGTCGGGACGCGGAACTGGTTGTGGAACAAGGGCGTGCACATCGTCTCGCCCATCAGCACAACGCACTCCTGTGTGAGTTGGGCTCCCATTGGATGTATGGCATCGAAGCCTGGAAGCTGCATGTCCCGATCCGGGAAGGTGGCCTCGCACTGTTCGATGCGGGGATCGGATTGGAAGGTAGCGGTCTGAGGTGGCGGCGACGGGAACATGACCTCCCAAGTCATCGGGGCCCGATTCGCCGGGTCCCGAGCGAGGATGTCGTGCAGGATGGTCGTACCGGTGCGGGGCATGCCGATGATGAACACGGGTCGCACAATCTGTTGCTCGGCGATCTCCGGGAACCGAGCTCGATCGTCGACGTAATGCAGGCGGTTGACCGTGTGGAGCACCGCACGTTCGTTCGCGATCAAACGACCAATGTCATTGAGTCGACCATCTGCCGCGAGTGAATCTACGAACCGTCCAAGTAGTTCGACGTAAGGGCCGTCTCCGAGATCCGCGAGCCCGCCGGTTCGCTCCAGCGCTGTAGCCAGGACCCCTTCGACCCCGAGACTCTCCACTCCATCGCTCATGACATCCCCCTGGTGAGCCTGTCAATTCCCAATGCCACCTGCTTCGGCCCATCTCGAACTCGGTGCCATGTCGCCGTCATTGCGTTTCGCGACCTGCAGCCGAGCGCCGAGGGTCACCACCATCAGATTGAGCCGACGAAGCCCCTACTGCCGAGCAAGTATTCGGTTGTAGGTCTGTTCTGGCGGTTCGAGGTGGCTGACGTCGTCGTCTTCGATGTCGATCTGCACCCAGGCGAGCTCGCCTCTGAAATGATTTTCCTGACCGCTCGGGTAGTCGTCGGTCACCGGTGACGCTGTGTCACAGCCCACGTCCATGGTCTCGTCGGCCGAAAAGATAAACGGCACAGTTTTATCGATTCGTCCCTCTGCCACGACAGCTCCATCGACGAGAAGTGTGCCGCTCCCGCCTGACCCAGGCGCGCCCCCGTCGAAATCGAATTGATATTGCACGGTGACCTCACCGATGGGTAATGCGTCCGGTGCCCTGACGAAGTACTGGGCGCTGTTGAACCAGTTGTGACAGTACGAGATGCGCCCGTCTAGGACGTAGAGCGCCCATCCGGCAAAGCGACCACCCTGAGCCAGGATCACGCCGTCTGCACCACCCTCGGGCACGTCGAACTGTGCGGTGATCGTGTGCGACCGGTTCTTCACATTGAGCACGGTGTTTTCCGCGAGGTGCGTCATGCCCGGCACCAGCCGCATTGTCGCACGCCCGCCCTGAAGCTCCGGACGCCCCGCGATGGTCGCATTGAACCGTTCACCTGTCCGATCGTCGATCGGGAAGACATTGTATTTTGCGGCCTCCAACAGAAACAGCTGTTGCAGCTCCGCGAGTTTGTCGGGCATCTCGCCCGACAGATCACGAGCTTGCGCCCAATCGGTGGTCGTGTCATACAGCTCCCACACGTCGTCAGCCAACAAGGGAACGGTCGCGGTCTCTCCCATCTCCCAAGGTGTGCGGTGTTTGGTGACCGCCGTCCACCCGTCGTGGTAGATGCCCCGGTTGCCGAACATCTCGAAGTACTGAGTTGTGTGTCGATCGTCAGCGTCGGAATCATCGAAGGTGTAGTTCATCGCAACGCCCTCGATCGGCTTCTGGGCGATGCCATTCACCATGTAGGGCTGAGGCAGTCCAGCGGCCTCGAGCAGGGTCGGCACGATGTCGATTACATGATGGAATTGCTGTCGAATCTCGCCCCTGGCCTCGATGCCATTCGGCCAGTGCAGCACCATTCCGTTGCGGGTACCACCGAAGTGCGACGCCACCTGCTTGGTCCACTGGTACGGCGAATTCATGGCGTGTGCCCAACCCACCGGATAATGGTTGAACGCTTCGGCCGAGCCGATCTGATCGAGTTTCGGCAGGATCTCGTCAACCGTTTCCGGAATGCCGTTCAGCGCCTTGAGTTCGTTGAACGTCCCGTCGAGCCCACCTTCTGCGGACGCACCGTTGTCGCCGGCTATGTAGATCACGATCGTGTCGTCGAGAATGCCGATCTCGTCGAACGCGTCGATGAGTCGGCCGGTATGGAAGTCCGTATGTTCTGCGAACCCCGCGTAGGTCTCCATCAATCGAGCCCCAACCGTGCGTTGGTCGTCGCTGAGGTCATCCCAAGCCTCAACGCCCGGTGGTCGGCCGGTCAGTTCAGTGTCGGGCGGAACAAGGCCCTTGGCGATCTGGTTGGCGAGGGTCTCGGCACGAACCGCGTCCCAGCCTTTGTCGAAATGGCCTTTGTACTTCTCGATCCACTCT